>JBKKAI010000278.1:0-4780 GCA_046714815.1 Terriglobia bacterium
CGCGTGAATTTCCGGCGGTTCCAGCCGAGCCTGACCTCGTTGATGGTGGTCGCGTTCAGCGTCATTGTGTCGGAGATCACCACCTGGCGCTGGTCAATGGGGATCGGCGTGTAATTGAAGTCAAAGATCGGGTTCTTCACATTGATCTGCCAGCGGTCGCGGAAGGAGCGATGCCGGAAGTTCGAGTAACGCCCGAAGATCTTGTGATTGTCTGAGAAGGAATGGTCCAGCTTGTGATCGAAGCTGGTGCGGTAGGAACGATAGACGGTGTCGGCGCTCAGGTTATTGTGGGGACCGGTGCGGTCGGTAAAAGTCTGGTTGTTGCGGTTGTTCTCGCCCTGGTACGGCTCGAAGCTGAGGAACTTCCGGAACACCGGGTCCACGCGGCCGGCGGGAATGCGGTTGCCGGGGAACTGGTCGCGCGAATAGGCGCCGTTGGGCAGACGTACCAGTGTCAGCGGGTCGTAGATGGGGTTGCCGACGCCGCCAAAGCTGAAGTCGCCCGCCAGCATCGCCGGGCTGGGCACGTCGCGGTCATTGTTCTCCGAGGCCTTCTCGTGGTGGCGCTGGAAACCGAACAGGAAGAAGGTGCGGTTGCGGCCGCGGTACACTTTGGGCAGCAGCACCGGGCCGCTGATGCTTCCCGACATCAGGTGGAAGCCGAAGTTGTTGGTGGGCAGGGCGGCATCCTGGAAATTGCGGTGGATCATGTGCCGCGCCATGTAACGCTCCTCGGCCAGGCCGTGGAATTCGTTGGCGCCGCTCTTGTAGGTGATGCTCATCAGGCCGCCGCCGGAGTGGCCGTACTCGGCCGGCAGCGCCGTGGTCAGAACCTTCACCTCTTCCATGTTGTGCTCGACGGTGGAGAGGTTCTGGCCCGTGGCGATGACGCCGGTGCCGGGGTTCATCGCCGACACGCCGTCGGTGGCCATCACGAAAGCGCGCGAGCGGCCGCCGGCCACGTGGGCGTTGCCCGCCTGCGACGTGACGCCCGGCACGTACCACAGCATGCTCTCCACTTTCATTTGCGGCGAGGGCAGCTTGTTCAGTTGCACGCCGGTCACCAGGTGCCCGGTGCTCGATGTCTCGGTTTCGAGCAGCGTGGCGTGCGCGCCGATCTCGATGCGCTCGACCACGTTGCCGACATCCAGCGTAACGTCCACGCGCACCGTTTCCGTGGAGCGCACCTGGATGTTGGTGCGCACCAGCTTCTTGAACGACGCCGCCTCGAAGGTGATCTCGTAAATGGCCGGGTTCAGGTACGGCACCCGGTACAGTCCTTCCTCGTTGGTCACCGCCGTGTGAACGAAGCCCGTTTGCGAGTTGGCGACGCGCACGGCCACCGCGGGCACCACGGCGCCCGAGCCGTCGGTGACCAGACCCACAATCGTTCCCTGGCCCGTCTGGGCAGCGGCGATCGAAGCACACGCGAGCAGTGTGAGCGAAACGAAGAACAGGCGTGTAGACATCGGGGCACCTCCGTATGGCCCCTATTGTATTCCCCCTGTCAAGGCCCGGCTCCCGGTTCTCCCCACCGTTAAATTAACAGCCCGTGGTAAAACCCGCTCCCTCACGGCGCCGCGCCTGTGCCCCACTTGTGCGCTTCCCCATACCCTCATAGAATAACCACGGTTGATCCGGAGCCGGTACAACCGCGTAGCACACAGGAGCACACAGGAGCACTCATGGCGAACTTTCTACAAAGCATCCGTGACCGCGCGCGCACTCTGCGCCAGCGCATCGTGTTGCCCGAGGGGCAGGATGACCGCATCCTGCAAGCCGCGGCGATTCTGGCGAAAGAGCAGATCGCCGGCGTGACGGTGCTCGGCGAAACCGCGGCCATGCGGCAGCGCGCGGCCGAGCTGAAGCTGGACCTTTCCGCGGTGGCGCTGGCGCACCCGCCGAGCGACCCGCGCCTGGAGAAATACGCGGCGCTCTTTTATGAAAAGCGCAAGGCCAAGGGCGCGACGATGGAAGAGGCGCGGCGCCTGGCGGCGCTGCCGCATTATTTCGCCGACCTGATGGTGGCCAACGGTGACGCCGACGGCGCCGTCGGGGGCGCCACCAACACCACCGGCGACACCGTGCGGGCGGCGCTGCATTGCATCGGACCGCGGCCGGGCCTGTCGCTGGTTTCCAGCTTCTTCCTGATGGTGCTGCCCAAGCCGGATTTCGGCGTGGCCGGCGCGCTGATCTTCGCCGACTGCGCGGTGATCCCCGAGCCCACCTCGACCCAACTGGCCGAGATCGCGATCGCCTCGGCTGAAAGCTGCCGCATTTTTCTCGAAGCCGAGCCCAAGGTGGCGCTGCTTTCTTTCTCCACCAAGGGGAGCGCCAAGCACCCCAATGCGGAAAAGGTGCGGGAAGCCGTAAAAATCGTTCAGGCGCGAGCGCCCGAACTTCTGGTGGACGGCGAGATGCAGTCCGATGCCGCGCTGGTGCCGGGCGTCGGCGCCCGCAAAGCTCCCGGGAGCCCGGTGGCGGGACATGCCAATACCCTGATCTTCCCCAGCCTGGAGGCGGCCAACATCGGCTACAAGCTTGTGGAGCGGCTGGCCGGCGCGGCGGCCATCGGGCCGATCCTGCAGGGCCTGGCGAAGCCCGCCAATGACCTTTCACGCGGGTGCGCGGCCGAGGATGTGGTGAACGTCGCGGCGATCACCGCGCTGCAGGCCACCGCCGCCCACGCCGCCGCCCGGTAGCTGTGGCACAGGCTTTCCAGCCTGTGCAGGTTTTTCAGCAGCCCGCTAAGCTACGGCTAGGCCGATTCCCGCTGCGGGGAGAAGCGGTGCCGCTCCTGGCTGAACTGGCGGCGGCACCTCTCCGAGCAAAAGAAGAACGTCTTTCCCTCGTACCGGGTCTTGCCTTTGGCCTTCTGCGGATTCACCTGCTTCCCGCAAACCGGGTCTTGTGCGGTGACTGCCCACTGCTTGCTCTCGGGCTGATTTTGAACCATGACAATAACCACGTAGCCTCCGGGGTAATTGGAAATTCGAGCTTACGACGCCATCCGCTCGAGCGGGCGTCCCACTTTCTGTTCAACCGACTCGACGTTGCTCCTCAGTTTGTCCTTGGCGCCCGCTTCGTCCTCGATCTTGATCAGGGTGACCACGTGCGTTGAAAGTGTACGCACGCGCTCGTGGCAAAGCCGCACGACGTTCATCACTTCGTTCCACTGTCCCTCGATGCAGGTGCCCGAGGCGGTGAGTTGGTAGGGCAAGCCGGAAGCGTCCACGATCTTGAGGGCCTCGGCGATCTCATCGCTGATGTGCGTGTCGCCGCCGAGGGGAATAATGCTGAGTTCAACCAACATTTTCCCTCCTTCCGTCCGTAAAGCTGTGGACCCTGGCGGGGCGGCGGCCGGCATCGGCGTCTTCGCCTCCCGCGGCGCCTTCCCGTGGGGCGCCTGCCGCGGCCGGGCCGGCCCCGTGCTCCACGAGTTGCTGGAAGCGGCGCAGGTCTTCGAGCACCTGCTCGGAGGGGTCCTCACCGAGCCAGCGGGCGAACGCGCCGCCTAACGTCCCGGCCGGCGGGTCGTAGCGGAGCACCACCTTGACCGTCGTGCCGCGCCCTTCCACCTTTTCGAAGTGGACCGAGCCGGAGTTGTCCACGTCGGCGCCCGGCAGCGAGCGCCAGGCGATCAACTGATTGGGAATGTCGTTTATGATTTCCGCGTCCCACTCGACATTGAACCCCGCCGGGCCTTTCACGACCCAGTGCGAGCGCTGCTCATCGAGCCTCTCCACCGATTTGATATGGTCCATGAAGCGCGGCAGGTTTTCGAGATTGCGCCAGAAGGCGTAGAGGATTTCAGGGGACTTGTTGATGGTAATCGTCTGGTCCACCCGGATGCTGCCCTTGTATTCCAGGCTGGCCGAAGCGCCCGGCTTGGAGCGGACGGCTCTTGGAAGCGTCCCGAACATCCAGCTTCGGCCGGTAACGCCGCGGGTGACGAGGTCACAGCCCAGGGCCGCCAGCGCGTAGCCACCGAGCGAGCGGCGCTTCAACCCGAAAACCATCATGGCACTGCCGCTGAGCAGCGACGCCCAGCGGCTGCTCTGGCAGACGCCGATTCCGGTCGCGCATTGTTTGATCAGTTCCACGGAGATTGCCTCCCTCCCTAAAGTTAAGGCGGCTGGCCCGGAAAGGGCCGGCCGCCCGAACGACTGGTTCGCGATCAGGCCGTTTTGCGTTCCGCCGGCTGCTGCCCGGCATACTGCTTCGGGTTCTTGTCGAAGGCCTGCTTGCACCCATCCGAACAAAAGTAGTACGTCTGGTTCTGATTATTGCTGCGCACGGCGTCTTGCTCGTTGACCTGCATGCCACACACAGGGTCTTTGGCCATTACGGATTCTCCTTTTCGTAAAGTAGGATTCCAGTTTCCGAAAGACCGCTTCATTCCCGGCGTTTTGCGCAACCTCTTTCGGAATGTTTCCATGGTTAAAAGAGCAACTGCCGCACCAAACTTCACCGCTGATTTGGCGGGACTTAGCAGCGCGAGCCGGCATCGCCGGCGGAACCGGGATTCTCTTGGCGGTCTTCCTTGACCGTTCCCGGCGGAGATGTTAGCTTGAAAAGGTAAGCAACCCCACGCGCCCGTAGCTCAGCTGGATAGAGCGCTGGTCTCCGGAACCAGAGGTCGCAGGTTCAAATCCTGCCGGGCGTACCATACTTCCAACGGCTTACCGGCGTCGTTTTCATCCAGAACCGATTTTGTGACGTGATTTGTGACGTAACTGTGTCCGGCCCCCTCGGGCTGCGGCTGTGCGGCGGGCTGTTG
>JBKKAI010000279.1:0-4175 GCA_046714815.1 Terriglobia bacterium
GTGATAGAGGGTGGCGCCTTCGCGGGTGAGGTTCACGACGAACACATCGTCGTCGCCGTCATTATCGAAGTCGCCGGCGGTGACACCCATGCCGGCCTTGGCCGCGCCGTCGGCGCTGTAGGCGGCGCCCGAGCCGAGCGCGGCCTCCTCGAACGTGCCGTTGCCCTTGTTGCGCCACAGGAAATTGGCAGCGCCGTCGTTGGCGACGTAGATGTCGGGCCAGCCGTCGCCGTTGAAGTCGGCGGCCGCCACGCCCAGCCCGGGCCCGCTGGCGGCGGCGATGCCGGACGAAACGGTTACGTCGCTGAACCGGCCGCCGCCGTCATTGCGAAAGAGCCGGTCGGGCACCGGCCGGTACAGCCGCGGCGTGCAGTAGTCGGACTCGCCGGTGGCGGCGTAGCAGCGCTTGTTGCCCTGAATGGTGAAGTCCACGTAGTTGGCGACGTAGAGGTCGAGATCGCCGTCGCGGTCGTAATCCAGAAAGGCGGCGCTGGTGCTCCACCGCGGGTCATCCACGCCGGCCTGGCGCGTCATGTCGGTGAATGTGCCGTTGCCGTTGTTGCGGTAGAGCACATTCGGGCCGAAGCTGGTGACGTACATGTCCAGGTCGCCGTCATTGTCGTAATCGCCGGTGGCGACGCCCATTCCGAACCCGGTGAACCCGGCGCCGGACTGCGCGGTGACATCGGAGAAGCGCAGCTTTCCCTCCGGAACGAGCTCGTTGCGAAACAGGCGGTTGCCGCCGCCGCTCGACTGGACCAGGTAAACGTCGAGGTCGCCGTCATTGTCGTAGTCCAGCAGCGCACCGCCGGCCCCCATAATCTCCGGCATGTACCACTGCCCGGTGGCGCCGGGGTTGTGCCGGAAGTTCAGCCCTGCTTCGGCCGCCACCTCGCGAAAAATCGGCCCTTCCGTGGCAGGCTTCGGCGGCGGAGCGGTTCTTTTGCATCCGGCAGAAAGATTCAAAAGACAACACAAAGCCACCAAGACAAAAAGTTCACAAAGTTTTCCCTCTGTGCCTCTGTGCCTCTGTGGCCTTTTCCTTTTCGCCTTCACTTTTTCTCCAGCAGGCGCAGGTCGCGCTCGATGGCCGCCAGCAACTGTGTCTGGCCGCGCGCGGCGGCCTGCTCGCGCGCTTTCCGCGCGTAGGGCAGGGCCGACGCCCGGTCGCCCGAGCGCGCATAGGCCGAAGCCAGGGCGTAGAGAAAGCCGGGTGTGCTCTCGTCATCACTAACCGGCGCGCCACCCGGCGAGGTGAGCGTCTTCTGCAGATGCTCGATGCCCTCCTTGAAATTGCGCCGGTTCACCAGGACGCGCCCCAGGTGGAAGTGCGCCAACCGGTAATCGGGCCGGTTCTCTATGGCCTTGCGGTAATGGGCGACGGCTTCGCCGGCGCGCCCCTGCTGTTCCCGCAGGTAGCCCAGGTTGTTGTGGGCCTCGGCGTGAAACGGGTTGATGCGAAGCGTCTCGTCAAAGGCTTCGGCGGCCTCGCGAAGCCTTCCCTGCCCGAAAACCAGCACGCCGTAGTTGTAATGCAGGTCGGACTGGTTGGGATTCAAGCGGGCCGCGGCGCGGTAGTGCTCCTCGGCCTTTTCCGGGCGTCCCAGGCGGCCGTACAGGGAGATGAGGTTGACATGGGCCTGCACCAGGTTGGGATCCACTTCGATGGCCTTTTCGTGCGCGGCGGCCGCCTCCTCGAGCCGGCCAGCCTGTTCGGCCTCGACGCCCTGCCGGATATAAATGACCGCGCCAGCGGCCAGCTCGCGCACCGCCGCCATCGCCGTGTCCCCGGCCGGCGGCACGCTGTCCTTGTGCTTCTCGTAAAGCGCCAGGTGCTGCCGCGCCTGTTCCTGCTGCCCCAGGCGGCGCAGGGACTGCGCCAGCGCGTAATGGGACGCGCCATAGGTGGGAAACAGCTCGACGGCGCGCTGGTAGGATTCCGCCGCGCCGGCGGTGTCGCCGCGAGCGGCGCGCACCCGCCCCAGCCCATAGCGCGCCGCCGCGCTGTCGCCGTGTTGGGCGGCAATCTTTTCGTAGAGCTTTTCGCTCTCGCCGGCCTTCCCGGCGGCCATCAGCTTTTCCGCCAGTTTCAGACGGGCGGGCAGGTAATCGGGCTTCCGTCGAACGGCTTGTTCGAGCGTGGCCGCGGCTTCGGCGTTGTTTCCCAACTCGGCCTGCGTCAATCCCAGGTAGTACAGCCATTCGAAGGAACTGGAATCGAGCAGGTGGGCGCGCCGGTAACAGACGGCGGCGGCGCCGAACTGGTCGTGGGCCTGAAGCACCATGCCCAGCCTGCCATTGGCGGCGGCGTCGCCGGGATTGGCCCGGGCGTGATCGAGAGCCTTCTCCACCTGCACGCGCACGGCGGGAAGAAATTTCTCCGCCGACACCTCCGGCAGCGGTGGCAGCGCGGGCGCGCGCCGCAGCCAGGTCGAAGAGCAGCCGGCGCAGGCCAAGGCCAGGGGCAGCGCAAGCTTTAGCGCCAATGAATGCCTCTTATGAGCCACGATCTCCCGGAATGGAAGGTAAGCTGCGCGTGGAACGCGGGTCAATGATTGACGATGGGGCGATTGGGCTACGCGGCGGCGCGCCCGGCCATCTCCTGAATCGCAACCGAAAACGTGAAGTGCGGCCTGGTCTGGCCCTTCCCCCAACGATTCACCGCCCACTTGCCCCGCAGAAACTTTGCCGCCGGCTGCTCGGCAAGGTCCAGCACCAACTGGTGCGTTCCCGCATAGAACTTCTGCGGAAAAGCGGCGACAGGTTTAGCGCCCCAATCGGCGCCATCGGCCGAGCACCACACCTGGACGTCCAGCGACTGCTGCTCGATGATACGCGTAATGTTGAGGGTCAGCAGGAACTTCGGCCCGCCGGCCAACTCAAGCGGCGGGGCTTCGCCGTTGGCCTCCACGGCCTGCTCCGCGATCAGAAAAGCATCCAGCATAAACGCGCGCGATTGTATCACAGCCAATGACCAGCCTGTGCCACATGGATGTGGCACAGGCTCGCCGCGGCGAGCCTGTGCGCGGAGTAGAATGTAAGCGGGAGGAGAGAGGAATGCATGACGTGATCATCGTCGGGTCCGGGTGCGCTGGGCTGACCGCGGCGATTTACGCGGCCCGCGCCAACTTGAAGCCGCTGGTCGTGGAGGGGTGGGAGACCGGCGGGCAGCTCAGCCTGACGACCGCGGTGGAAAATTTCCCCGGATTCCCCGATGGAATCCAGGGACCTGACCTGATTCTGAAAATGAAGGAGCAGGCGGCCAAGTTCGGCGCCGAGTACAAGACCGGCTCGGTGACCGCCGCCGGCCTTTCCGGACAGCCGCTGAAAGTCACCGTGGAGAACGAGGTCCTGGAGACAAAAACGCTGATCCTGGCCAATGGCGCGTCGGCGCGCATGCTGGGACTGCCCGAGGAAAAGAAGCTCATCGGGCACGGCGTTTCCACCTGCGCCACTTGCGACGGGTTTTTCTATCGAGGAAGAAAAGTAGTGGTTGTCGGCGGCGGCGATTCGGCGATGGAAGAGTCCACTTTCCTCACCAAGTTCGCGGACGAGGTCGCCCTGGTGCACCGGCGCGAGCAGTTCCGGGCCTCGAAGATCATGCTCGACCGCGCGCAGAAGAACCAGAAGATCAGGTTCATCCTCAACACCGTCGTGGAAGAGATCCGCGACGCCGACAAAGAGGTCGTGACCGGGGTGAAGCTGCGCGACGTGAATACCGGGTCGGTGACCGACCACGCCACCGACGGCGTTTTCATCGCTATCGGCCACCAGCCCAACACCGACGTCGTGAAGGGGCAGGTGGACCTCGACGCCGACGGTTACGTCAAGACTCGCGACCAGGTCTACACCAACATCGAAGGCGTGTTCGCCGCGGGCGACGTGCAGGACCGCGTTTACCGCCAGGCGGTCAGCGCCGCCGGAAGCGGCTGCATGGCGGCGATGGCCGCCGAAAAATGGCTGGAAGCCCGGCACTGAATCCACCGGCGACACGGGAATGTTCATCCGGCACGCGCTGCTGTGGCTGGCCGGCCGTCCCGCGATCCGGAAGTTTGTCATCGGGCATCTCCCCGCAACAGCGGCTTTCAAAAGACATCACAAAGCCACGAAGAAAAAATTCGAGCGGGCGCTCGATCGAGCGCATCAGTGCGATCGCCGAGCGCGTGGCTGCTGGG
>JBKKAI010000280.1:0-2905 GCA_046714815.1 Terriglobia bacterium
GCTTGGTGCAGCCGGTGAGCCCGGCGAGCGCCAGCGAGGCGCCCATCAGGCGGAGCACATCGCGCCGGTTCACTGTTTCGCCCGCCGGATCGCTCCAGGCCGTGTGCGGCCACTCGTCCTCGAGATACTTCTGAAATTCCTCGGTCGCGGCCAGCTCTTCCAGGCTGCGCCAATACTCGGGGCCTTTGGCATCGGCGAGGCGGGCGCGAATGGCGTCAAGGTCGAGCGGATTGCGGTTCTGGTTCTTCATTTGGCCGCCATTCATCGGTGACAGACCGAACAGTCGGTCAGCTTCTTTATCATGTACTCCGCGACCAGCCGCTGCCCCTGGGCAAGCTGGTCGGGTGGCGAAGTCCAGGTCATGTCATACACGCGTTCGCGCGGGCGCACGAAGCGCTCCGGCTGGCGGTGGCAATCCAGGCACCAATCCATGTGCAGCGTATTCTCGCGGCGCATCAGCGGCATCTGGTCCACGCGGCCGTGGCACGTGGAGCAGCCCATGCCTTTTTTTACATGGATGCTGTGATCGAAATAGACGAAATCGGGCAGGTCATGCACGCGCGTCCACTCGAGCGAAACTCCGGTGCGAAGGCTGGCGCGGACCGGCTCGAGCATCGGGCTGTCCGCCCAGATCTGCGAGTGGCAGCTCATGCAGGTCTGCGTGGGCGGGATACCGGCGAATGCCGCCACCTCGACCGTGGTGTGGCAAGTGCGGCAGTCCAGGCCCAACCCCGCGACGTGGTGCTTGTGGCTGAACGGCACCGGCTGGTCGCGGGCCACGTCCCCCTGGGTGACGTAGGCCGAGCGGTCGAGCTCGGTGACCGCCCAGATGGCGCCGGCAACAATGAAAATAGCGCCAAAGATGCTGGCTTTGGAAAGCGTGTTCGTGCTGGGGTGAAATATCTGCGCCATCAAGCCGTCTCAGCAGACGCTGGCCGATGGAGCAGTATATAGTAGCTTTCCTTTTTCGCAAGCCGAACCGTGCCGGCAGCGCTGGCACGCCGCCCCCCCATAACGCCCATGCCCCCAACCGGGGCGGAAGAGGTAGTTCGTTGCCGGCATCTAAAGCGCTCCTTTTGCCCTTGATTCGAAGCCGGCTTTGAAGGCGCCAACCTGGGCGCTTAGCTTTGCCTCTTCGCGGTCCTCTTGCTCCAGGCGCGCGCGACCAATAGGACCTGGAAAGTCTCACCCGCAGGATCCATCTTCCGGAGAAAGGCTTTCACCATATGGAACGTATGTCGCCTTCACACGGGGTAATGCCGTGTTGATAACGAGACACTGATGCCGCTGTAGGACTAGCTGGACGATTACCTGGCCGGAAACAACCCCGGCATCCAGCGCGGGGCGAGGGCGGCGGGAAAGGCCAGGCGCACGTGGTCGCGCGGGCTTTCCGACGTCAGGACGCCGCGCGCAATCAGCGCCGAGACAATGCGGCGGGCGTGGCGAGAACCCGCACCCAACACCCCGGCGGCTTCGCCGCGCGGCAGGTCTCCGCGATAGAGGACTGCCTCGATGATGCGGCCTGATTTTGGAGGCAGATTGCGGAGTCTGATTTCCTCTTCCGCCCAAAGAAGGATGCGTGCTCGCAGGTGGTCCGGCCGGACCAGGCCCTCCATGAAGGTGACCTGATCAATACACGTCGTGAGGAAAAACCGGGTGAACTCCGCCAGCATTTCCTCGCTCAAGTTGCCGCGGCCGTCGAGATCGTTGCGCCGGGACAGATCGCAGGCCGCCAGATGGGATTTGTAGGCCTGTACATCGCGGGCCAGGCCGCGGGCCACCGACCAGACCGCGCCGGTGTCCAGTGTTTCCAGCAGCGTGGCGTGCGACATCAGCCGGGCGACACGGCCGTTGCCGTCCAGGAACGGGTGAATCCACAGAAGACGGTGATGAGCCGCGGCCACGGAGAGAATGGCGTCGGTTCTGCCGAGATTGCCATAGGCTTCCGCAAGGCGTCGCAGGAAGCGCGGCACGGCGCCGGGGCTAACGGCAAAGTGACGGCCCACCTCGACATCGCGCCGGCGCAGTTCGCCGGGCACGATTCGGATGCGATCTCTCGTAAACGGGTCCTCCACCTCCAGCAGCCGTTCGGGCAGCAGGTCGCCAAAGCGGCGGTGGATCTCGCAGATCCCGTTTGCGGTGACGGCGCGCCCTGTCAGGCCATCGCCATCAATCCATTCCTGAACGGCGATATGGGCCTTGGCCTCGAGCTGCAGGTCCCGCTTTTGGAGGTCGTCGCTATAGTCGTTCTTCAACGCGCGTTCGATATCAACTGGATGTGTCTCGTGTCCCTCGATCAGGTTGCTGTAATAGCAGTTCATCGCTCGCACGAGGTCGGCAAGCGAAGCCCGCAGGCTGGCAGGAAGGCTCCCACGAAATCGGGCGGATTTCTGGGCCAGATCGAGAGCAAGGTCGGTCAGGGCAGCCCGATCAGAGGATCCCTCCCCGATCACCAGCGGTTCCATGAGCGAAACATCTTCACCCCGGTCTTCCGCGGATTCAGCATCCTCTCCCATGTCCTCTTTGATCATATCCACACACTACTGCATAATAATATACTTAGTCTCTAACTACGGTTCCAAAAAGTCCGCTTTGATGTCCTCTTCCCCTCAGTTCTTTTTACGAGGCGGGTGATGGCTCTTTGGGCGTCCCGAGTCTTCTTGCCTTTGGGCACCTGCACTTCCGCGCGGCCGAGCGCCCTGCTTCTCGGAAGCCGAAGAGGCTTGCCCATCACCAGGGCGTGATAGTGGTTGCCCAGACGAAGATGGACATTGCCGGCGGCGTCCACGAAGTTCACCCCGGCAGCGGCCAGTGCTTCCGCGGTCGGGAGGGGAACATAAAGGGAAGAGACTCCGGGTGGTCCAGAACGGACACGCGGGATGCGGAGGCGGGGTCAGGGCGCGGA
>JBKKAI010000281.1:0-6782 GCA_046714815.1 Terriglobia bacterium
TTGCACAGGCTTTCCAGCCTGTGCGGGCCGGCGGGTTCGGAGTTTGACGCGGTTAACTCGGTAGTTCGCGCGCGCCGACATTGCACCGTTGATTGGCGGATGTTGCAAAAATTGAAATCCTGGGTAAACGTCAAAAGTGTCCTACATGTCAGGACCCCTTTGAGATCAACCACGTCGGGACGACTGTTTTCCGGTGGTGTCCCAAATGCGGGGGCTGTTTGGTTGGGCTCAAGGGTGTGCGCCGGGTGATCCGCAAAGACATTGATGAGCAGCTGTTAGCCCAGGTTCGCGGCACCAAGTCGGAAGGCACGCGCGGCTGTCTCCGCTGCGGCCTTGCGATGACGAGTGTCGCGGTCCCCCGCGGTCCGGTACCAGTCGCATTGGACGTTTGTTACCCCTGTGCCCTGGTCTGGTTCGATGCCAAGGAGTACGAAGTCCTCAAGTTCATGTATGGAGGGTATGGGAGGGAAGAGCCGCCGGCGCGCATGCTGCATCACAAGTGGAAGTGGGCTTTGGCGCTCGTGGGAATGCCGGTGGAGCGGCAAGGTCCCCCCATGCTGGGTCGCGCATGGCTAACCTGGATGCTGGCGGGCCTCATCGCCTTGGTGAGCGTAACGGCATGGCACTCATTCATATTGCAAATTAGCTTTGCCGTGGTCCCCGCTGATGCCTGGCGGTTCGGCGGCCTCACCTTAATCACTTCTTTTTCCTGCACGGCGGAATCTTCCACCTCGCTTCGAACCTCTACTTTCTGATAGTTTTTGGCAGGAGAGTCGAGGATACCTCGGACGAATGCGTTATCTGCTCGTGCTGCTGTTGGCGACTTTGGCGGGAAGCATGTTTCACATCGCAATAGCTCCGCATTCGACCATCCCATTGGTGGGAGCTAGTGGTGGGATCTCCGCGCTTGTTACTTTCTACGGGTTACAGTTTCCACAGGTCCGCCTTCTGATCATCACGCCTAAGCTCATCTTTTTCCCACTCCAGCTTCGAGCATGGGGCGCCCTGGTGGTCTGGGTTTTTCTGCAAATGATCGGGGCCTGGGCGCAAATTGAGGGCTTCGGCAACGTTTCCCATATGGCGCATCTCGGGGGGCGGCAGTGGGCTTGGTCTTTTGGTTAAAGTGGAAGAACCGGCTGGAAGCTCCAGCGAAACTTGCGCGAGCAGCCGCCGGGGGCACTGCCGGTCCCGGCTAACGGCGCCCTCTTCCCGGTTCAACGCGAGTGTTCTATCCAGCCACTTGACCTCCGGACTGACCGGACCGGGTTCGAAAGTGCCGGCGACTGAGCATGGCCGCCATTCTCTGAGAACGGTTCGGAAGAGGGTGGCGCTCTGGGAGCCAGTGGAACCGTCATCTCGTTTGACGCGGGATTTCAAGATTTATCTCGTCGCGCTGGTGCTGCTCTCCCTGGGCATGCACGTCTACATTGTCCTGTTCAACCTGTACCTGGCCGACCTGGGCTTCCGCGAAGACTGGATGGGGCGGCTGCTGGGGGCCATGACGCTGGGCACGGCGATAGGGACGCTGCCGGCCGCAGCCGTTGCGCGGCGGCTGGGCCTGCGGCGCGCGATCCTGATTTCCATCTTCGGCCTCGCCGCTTCGCTCGCCGTCCGGGCCGTCGCCGGCGGCGCCGTTCTGGTGGCCGCCAGCTTCTTTAGCGGGTTTTTTCTGGCAGGCTGGTTCGTCACCAACGCGCCGGCGATCGCCGCGCTCGCCGGCCGGAATCCGGTGGCATACAGCATCAACAACGGGCTGGCCATCGGCGTGGGCGCGGGCGCCGGCCTGCTGGCCGGGCTGCTGCCGCGCTGGCTGCCGGGTGAATCGCCGGCCGGGTCCAAGCAGGCCGCTCTTCTGGTCGCCACGGGCCTGGTGCTGCTGGCCGCGGTGGTTGTGCCGCGGATGCGGTTCCCCGCCGCTGCTCCGCCGGCTCTCACCGGCCCGCCGTCGCTCCTGCGCAACCCGCAGTCGCTCCGGTTCATGGCGCGCTTCTTGCCGGCAGTGGCCTTGCGGTATGCGTTTGCCGCCGGCCTGATCCCCTTCTTCAGCATCTATCTGCGGAACCGGCACGGGGCTTCGCTGGAAACGGTCGGGGGCTTGTTCGCGGCGTCGCAGGTGGCGCAGGCGCTGGCCGTGCTTCTGATGGCGCCGCTGGTAACGCGCCTGGGCCTGGTCCGCGCCGTGGTGGCCATGCAGGTTCTGGCCGCCGGCTGCCTGTTTGCGCTGTGGCCCGTGCACGGGCTGAGCGCGGCGGCGGCGCTTTACCTGCTGGCGATGAGCTTCTACGTGATGGGCGAACCGGCGCTCGAAAACCTGCTGATGTCGCGCGTTCCCGAGGCCGAGCGGCCCGCCGCTTCGGCCGGCTACCTGCTGCTGATGTTCGGGACGCAGTCGGTGGTGGCCACGGGCGCCGGGACGCTGATCGCAACCCGCGGCTACGAAACGCTGTTCATGGCGCTGGGAGCGGCGGGCGTGGCTGCCGCCGCGCTGTTTGCCGCCCTCTTCTCGGCTGCGCCATCTCCACCAACAATTCCAGCATCTCGCGGCGAAAGCGCTCCACGCTCCAGCGACGCCGAAAGCTCTCCCGCGCCGCGCGAGTGAGCCGTTCACTCAGCCCGCGCTCGTTCAGCAGGCGCGACACGGCGCGCGCCAGATCGCGCGGATTGCCGGCGCGAAACAGCAGCCCATCGAGCTCCGGCTCGATGACTTCGGGAATTCCACCGGCATCGGCGGCGGCCACCGGCACGCCCGCCGAGAATGCTTCCAGGATGACGCGGCCGAACGACTCGCGGCGCGATGGCGCCACCAGGATATCGAGGCCGCACAGCGCGGCGGCGGGCGAAGCGGCCGGGCCGGCAAACTCCACGCGGCCGGGCCCCAGGCGCGCCGACAACTCGCGAAGCCGATGGGCGTAGGCTTCGTCGGCAACCGGACCGACAAAGCGGAAGCGCGCTTCGGGCGCGGCCCGCAGGATTTCCGGCGCAGCGCGCAACAGGTCCATCTGGCCTTTGTCCGGGTGCAGCCGGCCGATCACTCCGATCACCGGCAACCCCGGCGGGTGCGCGGCAATCTCCACCGGTGAAACGCCGCCATACACCACCGCCGCACTGCGCCGGAAGAAACACGATGCGGGAAAGGGCGCGAGACACGCGCGGCTGCAAGCAATGACCTGCGGCCGCCCGACACGCGCCGCAGCCGCCACCAGCAGGCGGTCGCGCGCCTGGCGCAATTCCAGGTGCAGGTGCCACAGCAGGGGTGTGCCCAAGCGGCGCGCCGCCGCGGCGCTTGGCGGAAACAGGCGCGGGCCGTTGGCGTAGATCAGTGCCGCGCCGCAGGAGCGGGCCAATTCGGTGATGCGGGCGGCCAGCGCGGGCTGCCGCAAGACGTAACGCAGCAGATCGCCCGCTGACTTGGCTCCGAGCGAGTAACGGCCCACCGCCAGCGGCGTCCAGCCGATGCCGCGCCGCGCCAGCTCCTCGGGAAACGGCCCGGGCCCCGGTAGCGCAAACAGCGGCTCGAAGCGTCCTTCGAGCGCGGGCAGCAGGTCGAGCAGAACGTGCTGGGCTCCGCCCAACTCCGAGAACTGGTCAACGAAAAGAATCCACGGACTTCTCCCGGTCATAGGGCGGCGGAGCGGCGAAGCGTCACACCGAGCAGCGCGAAATACGCCGGCGTAACGCGCCAGTACGTCAGGATGTCGCCGGAGAGCATCTGGACCATCTCGCCGCACCAGAAGGCGAACAGGAACGCGCCCAGCGCCGCGACCGCGGGCTCCCGGTGGCGATGAAGCCGCAAAGTATGGACCAGGATCGCGCCGCAAAGCAGCAGCAGTGCGAGCAGCCCGGGCAATCCGGTTTCCACCAGCAGGCTGAGGTACATGTTGTCGGCGGCGAGCGGGCGGCCGAGGTAATCGGTGTAAGGAAGCGTTTTATAGCCAATCCCGAGCAGCAGGTGGTGCGGGTTGTCGCGAAGGAACTGCGCCAGGTAGCTCCAGGAGTCCAGCCGCATCGAAAGCACTTCGTTGGGGTTGTCAAACATCCTGGCGGCGGTGAACTCCAGCCGCTGGCCGTAACGCGCGGCCATCTCCGGCGCGACGACACCGATGGAGAGCGCGGCGATAGCTGCCAGGGCGACGCCGGCCAGCGCCGCGCGCGCGTTCCACAGAGAGCGGCGGCGCAGCCAGGCCAGCACCAGCAGGCTCACCGCGAGGTTTACGATCGATCCGCGGGAGAACGAAAGCAGCAGGGCCACCGCCAGCGGCGGCACCGGCAGCCACAACAGCCAGCGCGGCACACGCAGGCGCTCGCGCGCCTCCCGGCCGAGCGCCAGAATCAGCGCCAGCATCATGGCGCAGAAATTGCCCAGCGCGCTCGCGTCGTAAAACACGCCCTGCGCGCGGCGACGTGGCCCGTCCGGCAGATAGACGTATTGCTCGGAAAAGCGGACCGTCGCGGGAAACTGGTAGAAGAAGTCCGCCACCGCGAAGACGGAGGAGAGGAAAGCCGCCGCCAGCAGCAGTTTGACCAGCGGCGCTGCGTGTTGTTCGTGAGATCCGGGTCCCCAGGCGGTCCAGGCCAGCACCAGGAAACCAACCGAGAGCAGCAGCCAGCGGATGGTGGATTGCGCGCCGGCGGCCGCGCCGGAATACAGCCAGGCCAGCGGCAGGGAAATCAGCAACGCCGCGAGAAAAACGCCGCAGGCCAGCGCCAGCGAGTTTCGCTCGATGTTCCATTCGGGCAGGCGGACCCAGCCCACCACAAGCGCGGCGGCAAAAACGAGTGCGGCCGGGTGCAGCGGCAACGGGGTTTCGCCGATGGAAAACGGCAGCGGCGGCACGAGCAGCGAAAGCGCAATCAGGATCGGCGCCCAGGCCAGCGGCCAGGCCAGAAGGAACAGCAGGGCGCCGGCGACCACCGGCAAGATGATCAGCGCCGCCGCCGCGCGCACGTCGAGCGAAAGCGCGGCAAGCCCCGCCAGCGCGCCCACCACCAGCACAGGCGTTCCTGCCCGTGCGCCTCGGGATTGAACGGCGTCCATGGATCAAGCGCCCACAGGCAGCAATACCTGTGCTACGGCCTCCTCGAAGCGAATGCGCGAAAAGCGCAGGCTGTTGGCGCGAGCGGCGTCGCGGTCGAAAGCCAGATGATCGAGCGCCGCGACGGCCGCGGTGAGCGATTCCTCGGTTTGCTCCGCGAAGAACAGGACGGTGCGGCCCGGCAGCACGGTCTCGAGCGCGCCGCCGGCGCCGTAGGCCACGACCGGTTTGCCGCAGGCCTGCGCCTCAACCGGCACAATGCCGAAGTCCTCGAGTCCGGGAAACAAGACCGCGCGGCATCCGCGATAAAGCTCGCGCAGGCGCTCGTCGCCGACCCATCCGGTGAACTCGACGCCCGGTGCGGCCATCCGCCCTAGCGCCCTTTGCTGCGAGCCCGTGCCGGCCACCACCAGCCGCTTGCCCGTGCGGCCGATCGCGCGGACGGCCAGGTCCACGCGTTTGTACGGCTCGAGCGCTGAGACGATAAGAAGATAGCCGCCGCCCGAATCATCGGGGCCCGGTGTAAAGAAATCGGTATCCACCGGCGGATACAGCACCGTGGCCTCGCGGCCGTAAGCCCGCAGGATCCGCTGCCGCACGTTCTCGGAGTTGGCCAGAAAATGCGTGACGCCGCCGCTCGACCGCCGGTCCCACTCGCGCAACCGCTCTTTCATCGCTTCGAGCGCCGCCTTGCGCAGCCTCCGGAAACGCCCGAATCGGAAATAGTCGTCCGCCGTGTCCCAGACGTAGCGCATCGGCGTGTGACAGTAGCAAATGTGCGGCGCACCCGGCGGAACGCGAGCGCCTTTGGCCACACAGTGGCTGCTCGAAACCACCAGGTCGTAGCCGCGCAGGTCAAACGACTCGATGGCGGCGGGCAGCAGCGGAAGCAGGTTGCGGTAGAAGCGGCCGGCGCCGGGCAGACGGGCCAGGGGCGAAGTGGTGATCCGATGCCCCTTCAGGTTCTCGGCGACGGCGCCCGCTTTCTCCGGCTGGTAAAAAAGGGTAAAGACGTCGGCCTGCGGGAAAACACGGCACAGCGATTCGAGCACCTTCTCACCGCCGCGCCGCGCGGTGATCCAGTCGTGGACCAGCGCGACTTTCATCGAACTCTCATGAAGCCGGCCGCCGCCTGCTGCCGCGGGAGACCTCCACCCACTCGGCGCTTCCCTGTTCGGCGCTTCCTTGTTCGGCTCCCAGATCCTCCTGGCGCCAGTTCCACACCCACGTTTCGTGGAACACGCCGGCGAGAAGGCCGAAGAAGACTGCCAGCATGACGTTGAGCATGATGTTGGGGCGGCTGGGGCGCGACGGAACCACGCCCGGATCGGCCACGTGCAGCTCCTCATGCCGCGCCGACATAGTGATCCGCGCGTCGTTGATGCGGTTGGTAAAGGTCATCACGGAGTTCTGCGCCAGTTCGTAACTGCGCTCCAGTTCCTGGCGGCGCAGGTCGGCGGAGGCCAGCGCCGCCTGGCTGCGCGCCAGCGGCTCGTCGGCCTCGGCCAGCGCGGCGCGCAGCGCTCTTTCCCGCGCGCGCAGGCCGCCCACTTCTGCGCTGAGCGGCTCGATCTTCTGCCGAAGCTCCTGCCGCGTGGGGTTCAGCACTTCGTTGGAGCGCCCGCCGCGCTCCAGGCGATATTTCTCGGGCTCGTTGCGCAGCCCGGCGGAAAGCGCCGCCAACTGCGCTTCCTTGTCGGCCAGGTCCACGCGCAACTGGCTGAGCTGTTTCTGGTACTGCACCTTGCG
>JBKKAI010000282.1:0-9653 GCA_046714815.1 Terriglobia bacterium
TTCCTGGCCCGAATGCGGCGCCTCGGGATGATTCATCCGAACCCCGATGGAGGTCCGGGTGCCTACCGGTTTGATAATATGCTCCACTTGCACTATTTCTTCTTGGATGCGCTAAACAAACTGGAAACAGGTCTCTGAAGCGGCCGGCGGCGGGCCACGTCAGGATTGGTTCGAGCGGGCGTTCGGGACGAAGCAGGAAGCTTCCACGGGGCAATGAATGCGCGCCGATTCGATCTGGATCACCGAGTGGGCGATCGCGAAGCGCTCACGCAGAACCACCTGGGTGGCGGCGAGCAGGCCGGAGCGGTCGGCCGTGTCTTCGGCCACCAGGTGGCAGCTCAGCGCCACCGTGCCCTCGCCCAGCGACCAGACGTGCAGGTCATGAATGCGGCAGACACTGGGAATTTCCACCAGCGCCCTCTCCACCTCGCTGAATACGATGTTGGGCGGCACCGAAAGCATCAACAGCGATCCGCTGCGCCGCAGCAGGGCCCAGGCGCTGGCGATAATCAGGGCGGAAACAACCATGCTGGCCAGCGGATCGAGCACGGTGGCGCCGAACAACAGAATGCCGCCGGCGGCCACCAGCGCCGCGACGGAACCGAGCAAATCGCCGATCACGTGAAGAAATGCGCCGCGAACGTTGATGCTCGACTGTTGGCCGCGGAACAGCAGGAACGCCGCGACGATATTTCCGGCCAGGCCGATCAGCGTGATCACCAGCATCAATTCCCCACGGACCGGCTCCGGCGAGCGCAGGCGGGAGATCGCCTCCCACACGATCACCAGCGACAGCGCCATCACGGCCAGCGCGTTCACGAAGGCGGCGATGGTCTCCGCGTGGCGATAGCCGTAAGTCTTCTGCGGCGTGGGCGGCCGCTCGGCCAGCCGCATGGCGATGAGGCTCAGCACCAGCGCCGCCAGGTCCGTCAGGACGTGGCCGGAATCCGCCAGCAACGCCAGGCTGTTGGAAAGAAGGCCGCCGATCACCTCGGCGACGAAGACGGCGGCCGTAATCAGCGCGGCTGCGAGCAGCCGCGTGCGGTTCTGCTGCCGGATGTCGCCGTGGAAGTGCCCGTCGTGGGAATGGCCGCGCGATTCGCCATGTTGGCCAGCGTGAGCCATACGCCTATTGTACTTCGAGCAGGGTGACTTCGGCTCCAGCCGCCTTAAGGTCGCGGGCCAGTGCCTCGCGTTCGCCGGCGCTGGTTTCCGGCCCGAGGCGCAGCAGTGTGGCCACCGCTCCCTGCGCTACCTGGCGGCGGGCTTCTTCAGGCATTGCCAACGTGAGCGTCGCCAGGCGGCCTTTCACGATCAGGACAACCACCACGGCCGTAATCGCTTCGAGCGCGGCGATGGCGAAAATCACGATCCCGACGGGAGCATACGGAACCTGGGGAAACCCGCCCACCTCCAGACTCATCCGGGTGAACGCGTAAATCGCGAGGGCGCCTCCGGCCAGCCCGCCGATGATGCCGCCGGCCAGCGCCGCCAACCCCAGGGGCGTCTTGACGGGCGAGTGCCGGCCCAGCATCGTCTCCGGAGGCTCCGAAGTGTACACCTCGGCGTCGGGCCAGCGCGCAGCGGCGGCGCGCGCCGCCGGCTCCTCGCCGAATACCGCCCAAAGCTCTGTGTGCCCCGGCGTGCGGGTCTGGGCGTTGCTCATGGCGCAGCCTCACGCTTCGCGGCAGCGCCGCCGTAGAGGCGCAGGCCCTCCTTGTACTCCCAAACTGAGATGATGGGAAAAAGTTTGGAGAACACGATATACAGGAAAATGAAGTAGGCAAAGGCCCCGGCCATGATAGACAACTCCACCCACGTCGGCCGGTAGTTGTTCCACATGAACTTCATTCGCGGGTGCGAGAGCGTACCGATGACGATCAGAAAACGCTCCAGCCACATTCCGACCACCACGAACAACGATGCCACCATGGCCCCCAAGGGCGTACGGGTGCGCCGAAAAGCGAGGATCGGGACCGGAACCACGAAACAGCAGACCACCATGGTCCAGAAATACGGCGCCAGGTGGCCAGAAATTTTGTGCCAGAACACCGGCATCTCGTGCTCGCCGTGGCCGTAGTACGTGGTGAGGTACTCAGCGAAGGTGAAGTATCCCCAGAGCAGACAGAAGACCAGCAACAGCAGGCCCAGATTATTGAAGTGGACCGGTTCGAGGTAGTGGTCCAGCTTCAGCAGGCGGCGGATCACGTAAAGCGCGACAATCACCGCGGCGATTCCGGAGAAAATGGCGCCAACGACGAAGTAGGGCCCGAAGATGGTGCTGTGCCACATCGGGTTCAAGGTCATGGCGAAGACCCAGGAAACCACCGTGTGCACGGAAACCGCCAGCGGCATGATGACGATGGCCATCACGGAGATGGCTTTTTCAAGCAGCGCCCACTGGCGGCTGCTGCCCACCCATCCAATCGCCAGCAGGCGATAAATGCGCTGGCGCCAACCGCCGGGTAACGAGTCGCGCACCAACGCCAGATCGGGGATCATCGGCAGATAGAGGTACGTGAGGCTGCCGAGCAGGTAGGCGTTGATGCAGGAAAAATCCCACAGCAGCGGCGAGCTGAAATTGGGCCACAGGGCGCGAACGTTGGGGTAGGGAACAACCCAGTAAAACAGCCAGATGCGGCCCAGGTGGATCAGGATGAACATCGGCCCGATCATCAGGGCGAACACGGTGATGGCTTCCGCGGCGCGGGTAATTGGGCGCCGCCAGGTGGCGTTGGTCACCCGCAGGATGGCGGAGATCAACGTCCCGGCGTGGCTGATCCCGATCCAGAAAACAAAGTTGATTTCGTAGATGCCCCACATCACCGGGTGGTTATAGCCGGTGACCCCCAGGCCGGTCCGCGTCTGGTAAATAAAGGCCACGCCCGCCCACAGCATTACCAGGCCCAGCAGACCGATGGCGATCCAGAAGCTGGGGCCGGTTTGGGCCAACGGGCGCAGCAGATCGGAATTGATCCGCCGGATATCCAGTGGTGATGACTGGACGGCGGGGGCCAGCCGGCTTTCAATCACCGGCGAGACCCTCCGATTTTTGCGCCGCGGCGGCAGGCCTTGTCGGTTTTTCCGCCGCTGGTTTAGGCTCGGCCGGCGTCTCCGGCGTGCCGGCCCAGTCGGCCTGTTTCAGGTAGATCACCGCCGGCTCGGTGCCCAGGTCCTCCAGCAGGTGGAAGCCGCGGCCCGATTTGCCCATCTTTGAAACGCGGCTGTGGGGGTCATCGAGGTCGCCGAAATACATCGCCTCGGCGGGACAGGATTGCACGCAGGCCGGCTGCACTTCGCCGTCGCGCAACGGGCGCTTTTCGTTGTTTGCGGTCATGCGGGCGCGCTGGATGCGATGCGAGCAGAAGGTGCACTTCTCCACCATGCCGCGCTCGCGCCGCGTCACGTCGGGATTCAACTGCTGATCGAGCGGAGCGTCCAAGCCGTAATCGAACCAGTTGAAATAACGGACCGTATAGGGGCAGGCGTTGGCGCAGAACCGCGTGCCGATGCAGCGGTTGTACACCTGCACGTTTAGCCCGTCGTGGCTGTGATACGTGGCATAGACCGGGCAGGGCGGCTCACAGGGCGCGTGGCCACAGTGCTGGCACAGCACCGGCATGAAGCGCGCCTTGACGTTTGGGAATTCGCCCTCGTAGTGGCGCTCGACGCGGATCCAGGACATCATCCGGCCCTTCTCGCACTGCTCATCGCCGACCACCGGGACGTTGTTCTCGGCACGGCAAGCCACCACGCAGGCCTCGCAGCCGTTGCAGCGGTCCAGATCAATTACCATTCCCCAGCGCATCCGGTTGGCTCCTAGGCTTTGGCGACTCGCACGCGGGTGGACGCCCACGCCGCGGGATCGAGAATTGCGTAAACGTTGCCGCCGCGGTTGCGCGCATAGCGGCCGTAAGCGGTATGGCCCTGTCCGGCGGCGACGACCACCGATCCCGGCGGCGCCGCCGGTGAAATCACGGCGCGCGCCGTGATGCCGCCGCGGTCCGAAGCGATCGAGATGTTGTCGCCGTCGGCCACCCCGATCTCCGCGGCGGTCTTGGGATTCAGCTCGGCGGCCGCCGTCCATACCGCCTGCGACAGCGGGTCGGGCAGCTCCTGCAGCCAGGGGAGGTTCGCCCATTCGCCGGTGCCGAGGCTGACCCCGGCGTAAACGTGCAAGAGCAGGCCAGCCGAGCCGCCCGGTGGGCGCGGGGGATCGAGCGGCGGCCCGCCCTTCGGCACAAATTCGAATTTCTTCGAGGGCGTGGCGAATGCAAAACTCCGTGCAGGTGTTTGGTCCGGCCACACGCCGCCCCGCTCCAGCGCGGCCTTGAATTCGTCTTCCGAGGCCAAGGACCCCTCGATGGCCTTTTCCCAGCTTTCGAACGGCAGCGGCTTTCCAACCTTGGCTGCCAGCGCGATCAGCGTATCGGCGGCGTCGCGCGTCTGGTAAAGCGGCGCCACCGCAGGCTGCGCAATCGAACGGATCGAACCTGCGGCGCCGCCGGCTGCAGGACGCGCTTCCCATCGCTCAAGCGCCGTGTGGTCGGGAAGGACCACGTGAGCGGCCTCCGCGGTTTCGTCCGGAAAGGCGGAAAGGCTGATCAGGAACGGCACTTTGCTCCAGGGCAGGCCCGGAAGCTCGTGGAGCGGATTGACGCCGTAAACGATGACGACCTGGGCCGATTGCGGCTCGCGGACTGGAGATTGCGGCGCTAAAAACGCCTCATTGTCGAACCAGAGGCCACCGGGTGCGCCGTAACTGCCGGCCAGCGCATTCAGCGCGTTGACCGCCACGAGCGCGGGAAGGGAAGTGGAATGCCCACAGGCCGCGCCGCCCGCCACAGCCACCGCGGGGCGATGCGCGGCAAATTCACGCGCCACCCGCTCAATGCGTTCGGCCTCTATGCCGGAGGCGGCCGCCGCCGCCTCCGGGGAATAGGCCTCGGCGATCTTGCGAAATTGATCGAGCCCTTGTGTTCGGCGCGACAGAAACTCTCTGTCCCCCAGCCCGTCGCGCAGCAGCACGTGGGCGATGGCCATCGCCAGCACCCCTTCAGAGCCGGACAGAATGGGAAGCCACTCATCGGCATACGAGGCGGTCAGCGAGAAGCGCGCGTCGGCCTGCACCAGCTTGCCGCGGCGGCCGGGGCGACCCTGCCGCATGTGCGCCAGCAGGCGTTGTGCCCGCACGGGCGACGGACCTGACTCCACCAATGGGGCGCTGAACGAAAGCACGTAGCTTGCGTTTCCAAAATCGGGCACGGCGTGCGAGCGGTAGCCGCAGGTCAACTCGTTGGCACGAACCGCGGCGCTCTGATCGAGCGGCTCGACGGCCAGGTGAGCGGCGCCGCCGGTGGCCTTCAGGAACTCCTCGATCACCCGCGCGCGCAGGCCGCGCAGCGGCGGGGTGACCAGCAGGATGCCGCCGGGCCGCGCGGCAGCCTCGCGCAGCTTGGCAGCCGCCGCGTCGAGCGCCTGCTCCCAGGTCACGTCCTGCCGGCCCAGGCGAGGTGCGCGGATGCGGTCGGGGTTATAAAGGGCCTGCGGCTCGGCCTGGCCGCGGGCACAGAGGCGTCCCGCGTTCACGGAATGTCCGGGCAACCCCTCGATCTTGACGGCGCGCCCATCCACCAACCGCACCTGGATGCCGCAGGCCCCCTCGCAGCCGCCACAGACGCTCTTCGCCCACGTCTCTTCGCCCATTACGCGCTGCTCTTCGGGCACCACCAGCGGCGTTACCTGGCGCATACCCTTGCCGCAGCCGGCCAGCACGGTGCTGCCCGCGGTTAGGATGCTCGATATCTTTATGAAGTCGCGACGCTCCATCTTTTTAGTTCCACGGAACCTGGAAATTATTTATGGCATGTGAGGCAATCATTGGATGCCTTTCTGGCGCTGTGACAGTCCATGCAGGTAGCCATCGAAAACTCTTTTTCGGTGGCGGAGACCGCGACAGTTCCCGTGGTGCCGTGGCACTCGGAGCACTTCATCCCGGCCTTGAGGTGGCGCGAGTGGTTGAAATAGACAAAGAGTGGAACTTCGTAGAGGCGCACCCAGGGGATTGGTTGTCGCGCCTGCTGAAAGGCGGCGATCTTCTTGACCTCGGGACTTTCAGACTTGATGACCTGGTGGCAGGTCATACACAGGTTGGCCGTCGGCAGGCCCGCCATGGCGGTGCTTTCCGCCGTGACATGGCAGTCGTTACAGACCAGCTTCTGGCGCGCGTGCTGGGCATGGTCAAAGGCGATGGGCTGTGTCGGGGGCGGCGGACGCCTGCCCCACAGCACGGTCGTCACAACGGTCGTCACAATGGCAAGCGCCGCTATCGGAACGGCGACCAGGGTTGCGCGCCGGGAATTCATCAGTCGCTCTGGAACTGGCGAAGCATCACCCAGATCCGCGGGTCCTCTTGTCCGAGGCGCCATCCGGCGACACCGGCGAGCTTGTAGCGTCGCGCCAGCGCCAGCTTTTCCGCGACGCTGCGCGCGTCTTCCACCCACACGGTGTGCGTGCGGCCGTCCCGGACAAAGCCGAACCAGTGGGAGCGGTGCGCGGGATGCCAGCGCCAGTCGGCGCCGTGCTCCTTCTGCAACGCCAGCGCCTCATTGTAGCTGCCCGCGGTGGCGCCCGCCTCACCCCAATTGCGGTGATAGAAGGCCATGCCCAGCAGCAGCTTTTTCGGCGGCACCAGCGCGATCGTGTCGCGTACCGCGTCATCCACCCATGCGTAACCGGCGATCGGTCCCGGCAGGTTAAAGCGGCCGTGCTGGTCGTAGGCCATCAGCACCACGCGATCGGTGATGCGCCCCGCCGCGGAATAATCGAACGTCTGCCGGTTGCGCGGCGAGGGCGGTGGCAACGCGACGCCCAGGGAGAGCTTCCCCCGGTGGAAAGCCACCCGCATTTCGCCGAGAAGTTCGGTGAACCTGCGGCGCTGTTCGGCGCCCGCCGACAGGTTTTCAAAGTCGAGGATGTAGCCTTGAAACCCGTGGCGGCGCGCCGCGGCCAGCAACTCGCGAACAAAGCGGGATCGCGCTCGGCGGGAGGCCAGCATCCGTGCGGCCGCCTGCGCCGAGAAATCGGCGTTGATCACCGTCGGCGCGACCGGGATTCCCTGGCTGCGGCACGCCTCGAGGAGGCGCGCCGCGGGCACGCCTGAAACCGCGCCTTCGCCGGAAGCGGAGAACCACTGCGGCGAAACCACCGCCGTCTTGTCGGCGTGCAGGCGAAGGTAATCAACCGCCGCCGTATCATTCAGGGCAAACAGCACCACTTCGTTGCCACGGCCCGGAGCATACACTCCGGGCGTTTCGGCGCGGGCCTGTTGTCGGGGATGGTTTCGCTTGGCCGCGCCGGCCGAGGGAGCGCCGGCGCCCAGGACGAAAAGCAGCGCCACGATCGCCATTGCGGCTTTTCGACGGCTGAAGTAGAGGAACGCCGGAACGCCCAGCCCGATGATTCCCAGCCCGGCCAGCGATCGCCACCAGGCCTGCTCGCGCAGCGTCATTACCACCAGCGCGGCGCTGACCACTACGAACAGGCCCGGCAGTAGGGGATAGCCCCAGGCGCGATACGGCCGTGGCCATTCCGGGTGTTTGCGGCGCAGCACGAAGATGGCCGAAACTGTCAGGCCGTAGTAGATCCACGATGCAAAGACCACGTAGGTGAAGAGCTCGTCGTAACCGCCCGTCATGCACATGGCAGCGGCGAACAGGCTCAGCACCAGGACCGAAATATGCGGGCTGCGGAAGCGTGGGTGCACCGCCGCCAGCGGCCGGAAGAAAAGGCCGTCGCGCGCCATCGCAAACGGCACACGGGCGCCGGAGAGGATCGATCCGTTGGTGGCGGCGAAGATCGAGATCATGGCGGCCAGGGCCACGCCGCGGCCGCCCCATTCCCCCATGAATCGCAGCGCTACGTCGCCGGCCACTCGCTGGGAAGCGGCCACTTCCGGCGCCGAGAGGATATAGAAATACGCGACGTTGGCCAGCAGATAGAGCACACCAACTCCCATGGTGCCGAGCACCAGCGCCCGCGGAATGTTCCTCTGAGGGTCCGAAATCTCGCCGCCGGCCATATTAACATTGTTCCAGCCATCGTAAGCCCAGAGCGCGGCAACCAGCGCAGCGACAAAGCCGCTTACCGGCGACGAGACCGGGACCGACGTCTGCAAATGCCCCCAGTCGCCGTCACCGAGAATCAGCGCCGCGAATACCAGCGCGAGGATCAGGCCGACCTTGAGCACCGTAAAAAAAGTCTGCACGGCGCCGCCGGCGCGCACTCCAAAGTAATTCACGGCGCCAAGCACGGCCACCATTGTGACCGCAACTACTTTCAGATTCAGCCCTGGGAAGAAAATTGTGAAGTAAAGGGCGAAGCCTGCCGCGAGCGTCGCCACCGACGCCGTTTTCATCACCAGGAATTGCGACCAGCCGTAGAGAAACGCCCAGAGCGGCCCGTACGATTCGCGCAGGTAAGCGTATTCGCCGCCCGATTCCGGGAGCATCGCTCCCAGCTCAGCGTAGGCCAGCGCGCCGGCGAGCGACAGCAGGCCGCCGAAAATCCACACGAAGAAAACCATGCCCGGAGTTCCCACGCCGCGGGTCATCGAGCTGGCCACCAGGAAGATGCCGCTGCCGATGACCGTTCCCACCACCATTGCGGCGGCGCCCCAGACGCCCAGCCCGCGGATCAGGTCGTTTTCGCCACTAGGCCGCATGGGATTCCTCCGCCGGCGAAGGCGGCCAGGCGAGGCTGGCCAGATATCCGGTGCCAAAGGTCACCAGCGTTCCGATCATCACCCACCATGTCCAGGCGATCGAGGTGCCGCGCCAGACGTAGATCATGACCGCCAGGCCGGCGATCATGCCGATGATGGAGCCGTTCTCGTTGGCGCGCCGCGTGAGGACGCCCAACAGGAATGTTCCGAGCAGGCTGCCGAACGCCACCGAAGCGATACTGAGGCCCATCTCGAAAACCGAGGTGCGCCACTGGGCCGAGGCCATGGCTATGGCGATCATGATCCCCCCCCAGATCAACGTGACGAGCCGCGAGGCCCGCATGTAATGCGCTTCGGTGCGGCCGGGCGCCATGTGAGGCTTATAGAAGTCCATCACGGAAGTAGAAGCCAGGGCGTTCAGCGCGGCGCTGAGGTTGGACATCGCCGCCGCCAGGATCGCCGCCACCACCAGGCCGGCAATCACGGGCGGAAAGTGATCCACGATGAACGTCGGGAAAATTTCGTCGGGCCGCGAAAAAGGCCTGGCAGGCGGAAAGTGGCGGTAGTAGGCGAACAGCATCACGCCGATCACCAGGAACAGGGTGAACTGGAAAAAAATGACCGCCCAGCTCGAAAACAGGGCCAGCCGGCTCTGGCGCTCGTCACGAGCGGCCAGCAGCCGCTGCACCATCAACTGGTCGGTGCCGTGGCTGGCGGTGGTGAGAAACATCCCTCCGAACAATCCGGCCCAGAAGGTGTAGGCCTTCGTCAGGGAAAAGCTGAAGTCAAAAACCGAGAGCTTCTGTCCGTTGGCCGCCGCTATCGCCGTCACTTCCGGCCAACCGCCGGGCACCAGCCGCAGCAGCATCACGAAGCTGAGCAGCGCACCCGCGACGTAGATGAACATCTGGATCACGTCGGTCCAGATGAC
>JBKKAI010000283.1:0-16137 GCA_046714815.1 Terriglobia bacterium
GTCTGGAGGCGGGCTTGGCTTCCCGCGTCGTGCAAGGAGTCACTCCCGGAGTGGTCAACCCATACAGTCACCAGGCCAGCTTCGGGATCGAGCAGCAAGTCGGCCAGTTCAGCGCCGAGATTAACTACAACATCGTACGCGGCGTGAAAATCATCCGGAACAACATCAGTAACTTGAAAGCGGTTGACACCCGGATTATTCAGGCCGGCGGCCAGTCGCTGAATTTCGGGCCGGTCTTTGCGCCGGTGGACCCCAGCATCCTGACCAAGTTTCTCATCGGGACCGAGGCCTCATCAATTTACCACGGCATGACCGCGCGGCTCAGCAAGCGCTTCAGCGGAAACTACCAGCTTCTGGGTTCTTACACCCTGGGCAAGGCGATTGACGATGCCACCGACATCAACCAGTCGCTCGGCCCCCAGAATCCTCTGGACGCGCGGGCTGAGCGAAGTCTGTCGGCTTTCGACGTGCGGCAACGGCTGGTGATCAGCGCAGTCCTGGAGAGCCCCTTCCGCGGGGCCGCATGGCGGGGTTTCCTGCTTTCGCCCGTCGCCACGTACCGCGCCGGTTACCCGTTCAACCTGCTCCTCGGCGTGGACCCGGGCACCAACAATTTCAACGCGATCAACACCCAGCGTCCTGCCGGGGCCGGCCGTAACACCGGGCGCGGACCCGATTTTTATACCTTCGATCTGCGGCTGGCCCGCAGGTTTCAGATCCGGGAGCGTGCCACCATCGAGTGGATCATGGAAGGTTTCAACCTGTTCAACCGGACGAATTTCAAGTCCGTCAACCGGACCGTGGGCGCCTTTGAGTTCCCCTTCCCGGCGTTTGGGGTTCACGGTATCAGGGGCCGGCCTTCCACCGAGTTCCTGGGGTTTACCGAGGCGTTTAATCCGCGGCAATTCCAGTTGGCGTTGAAGATCAACTTCTAGGATGCGAGACTGGGGCCCGATTCTGGTTTGCACGCTGCTGGTGGTGACCATGGCGGCCGGAGCGCGCTCGATCGCCGGTACGGCCTGGAACAGCGTGGTGAACTACGACACCTCGTACCGGCGGCACTCAGCCGCCGTGGGCGGGCCACGGCTCGCCAAACGCGTGATCCTGATGACCCTGGACGGCCTGCGTCTGGACAGATCGCGACAGTTGCCCGCGCTCAACCAGTTGCGACAAAAAGGCGCGGACGGGATCGGCGTGACCGGCCAGCCGTCGCTGTCCAATCCGGGCCGCGCCGTCATGGCGACCGGAGCAAGTTCCGAGGTCCACGGCATCACCACGAATTTTGCGACACAGACCGTCGAAGTGGATTCAGTGTTTTCGCTCGCCCGGGCCGCCGGTCTGAAAACGGCGATCGCCGGAATCCCTTTCTGGTATCGCGCATTTGGCCACCATGCCGACCAACACCTGCGTACGTCGAAGGAACCACAACCGTCCGATCCCGATTCGCTCCGCGATTGGCAGCGCCGCTCCTGCGAAGAGAGCCTGACATTTGTCCGCCAAACATCTTTTGACTTTCTGGTGCTGGACTGGAACGCCGGCGACACCGCTTCTCATGATTTTGGGGCGCTGGCCCCGGCCACAGCCGCCATTTATGAGGTGATTGACCAGTGTCTAGGGGATGTGGCGGCTTCCCAAGACCTGCGCCACACCGTGCTCATCGCCACGTCGGACCACGGTCATATCGAGACGGGCGGCCATGGCGGATCGGAACCGGAGGTGATTACCGTGCCGCTGGTGTTGGCCGGGGGACCGATTCGTGCCGGAGCCAAAATCAGCGCCCGTCAAACAGACATCGCTCCCACGATTACCGCTTTGCTCGGCCTGCCGCTACCCGGAACCTGTGAAGGCAGGATTCTGTTGGACGGCCTGGACGTCAATCCGAGCGTCCGGGCGACACTGACGCGTGCCCAGGAGCGACAGCAACAGGAATTCGCAACTTTTCGCAAGGCGCTGCTGGCGGGAACCGTCGCGGAAGCGGCGAAGGTCGCCCGCCGGTCCCGCAACGCCGTCACCGGCACCGTGGGCCTGGGATTACTGCTCTTGCTGGCATGGGTTTTTACAGCCGTGCTGCGCTCTTCCTCAGAATGGCGTGGCGCCGTGCTGGGCCTGGCTGCCTTCTACATCGTCTACTTCTCGCTTTTCAATCTACAGGGCATGGGGTACTCGTTGAGCACGGTGAACCGCGAGGAATACCTCAACCGATTCTTCATGACCGACATGGTGCTGGCCGGGATCGGGTTGCTGGCAGCGAACTTCGTAATGGGGATACTCGCGGGCCAGGCCTCGCTCCGGCTGCCCGCAGCGACCACGCTGGTGGTGAGCCTGTCTCTGGCCTTGCAGGTGTTGTTCGTTTATTGGTCAGAAGGACTGTGGATGGGCCAGTGGATGCCGAACCTCAACCTGTTGTTTAAGGCTTATCTGGATTTATTGGCAATGTTTGCCTTGCCATTTGCCCTGGTTCTGGCTCCTGCTACCGTCTGGCTGGGCGCCCGCCTTCGGCCGCGACCTGCCTGAGACGGCTTTAATCGAGTTTCGCAACGCGCACAAAAGTATCGTTGTACGCCGGGCAGGCGCCGTCACCGGCCATCACCGCCCGGGTCAAGAGGTTGACCGAGGTGCCTCTTGCCAGTGACCCGCCCAGCGGTATGGCAGCCACGTCCTCGCGCAGGCCATCGTCGAGGCGTACCCAGGCCGCAACCGAGCCGGTGACTGATTCAACGCTGACCGTTTGGCCTTCCAGCAACTCGAAGCGGGAAGCGGTTCGGGGATGCAACAGCACGTTGCACCTCTCTGACTCTCGTTCCGCCGCGTGTTGTGAGAGCAGGTGCCGTTTGCTCTTGAAAGTCAAAAGCCGCAGTGGGTACTGGGAGTCGGCTCGTGCCGGCAGTTCCAGGCCCAGGTCCATGGGCGCGGGAAAATGGAACTTGCCGTCGGGCGTGTAGAACTCGCCGGAGGCGTTCGGCACACGCGCCATCAGTGGGTTCTCAACAAATCCATCCCGGAAGAACTTTTCGCGAAGGCCAGGCTCGGCGGCGAAAAGAGGCGCCATGAATCGGTCCACCCACTCGCGTTCCGTGCCCTCCATGCCGTCGCCGATACCCAGCCGCGCCGCAAGCTGCTGGAAGATCTCCAGGTCCGTGCGGGCCTCGCCTACAGGCGGGGCGGCAGGCTGCTGCAACGCGACGTAGTTGTGACCGTAGCTCGAAACCAGGCCGCCCTCCTCCAGGAAGGAGACGTGGGGAAGAACGAGGTCGGCGCAGCGCACCGTGTCGGTCCAGTGAAAGTCCACCGCCACGACGAAAGGGATGGAGCGGATGGCATCCCGAACCGCGCGCGAATCGGGGAGGGCACGCACAGGATTGGCGCCGTTGATCCACATCGCCGCCACCGGCGGGTCCAGCCCTGGCAGATGCTTCCAGAATTCTCCCACCGGAATCTCGCGGTTGCGCACCTCGGGCCGTGGAGTGGCCCAGGACAGATCGAAGTGTTTGCGATGTTTAGGAAAGAAACTCAGCCCGCCGCCGGGCACGCCAGAGTTGCCGGAGGCGACGGTCAGAGCGCCCAGCGCCTCGACAACTTCGACTCCGAGCCGGTTGTGCTGCAACCCGCTGCCGATCCAAATCGCCGCCGGACGCCGCTCTCTGTACGCGGCGAGCAGCCGCTCGAACTCGCCGGAGTGAATACCGGATGGCTCCAGCCACTCCTTGGCGGTGTGGCTCGCGACAAACGCCGCGAAGCCGGCCCAGCCCTTGGTGTGCCCGGCAAGGCAGGCCGCATCGGACCAGTCTCGCGCGATGAATTCGCGGAGCATCGCCAGCGCCAGGAACACATCACTTCCGGGCAGCGGCTGAAGTTGCCAGTCCAGCATTCCGGAACGGTCAATCCGCTTCGGGTTTATTGCGGCGATAAGGCAGCCGCGCCGCTTGGCCTCCTTTAGAAAGGGCACCAGGTGGGTATTGCTGATGAACGGATCACGTCCCCAAAGCAGCACCAGCCGGCTGTTGGGGATGTCCTCGGGCGAGTGTGCGGTTTGCTCGCCAAAGGTGCGCTCCATGCCAAGCTCGCCCGCCCCGAAGCAGATGTCGCCGGCGGGCTCGGTGGCGCCCCCGAGCAGGTTAAAGAATCGCCGCCCCAGTTTCTTGAGCATGCCCATCGAGCCGGCGCTTTGAAAATGCAACAGGCTGTGCGGGCCGCCGGCGGCAAGCGCCCCGGCGATTTTCGCGGCTGCCAGATCCAGCGCCTGGTCCCAGGATATCCGGTCGAAAGCGTCCGGTTCCGTTCGCGCGTCGCCCTCCCGCCGCAACAGCGGAAACAGGATCCGGTTCGGGCTATAAGCGCGCTGCGGATAGCGCATGGTCTTTTCACACAGAAACCCGCGCGTGATCGGGTGCGCCGGGTTGCCGCGAACCGCGGTCACACGGCCGTCTTCGACGGTGGCCAGCACCGAGCAGGCGTCCCAGCAATCCAGCGGGCAAGCGGTGACAATCTCTTTCTTCACGGATGCTCTCATTATGCCGAAAAACGAGGCGCGCCGGCCAGCCTGTTTCTACCGAAGGCCGAAGAATACGTAACAGACAACCGCGCCGACAACGGCCATGGAAAGACCCCAGGCCAGCAGCTTGTTGAACAGCGCGCGGCTGTCTTCGCCCGGCGTCGCCGAAGCGATACAGAGCGCGCCTATCGTGGATAAGGGGGAAACGTCCACAAGGTGCGATCCGACGTTCATGGACGAAGCGATCGCCAGTGGATCACCGCCGCCCAATTGAGCGACCAGGCCCGGTACGGTGGGCAGGAAGGCGGGCAGCACCACGCCCGACGTGCTGCTGTATACCGAGATCAAGCCGGTCAGCAGGGCCACCACCGCCGTCACTGAGTTCTGGGTCGAAAGCCGCGCCAGGAGCGCCGTAAAAAGGGCCATGCCGCCGGTCTTTTCCAGCAGCGCGATCAGGACCGTAACGCCGCAGACCATGACGATAACGCCCCAGGGCATCCTGCGGATGGTCTCGGTTTCATCGGATGCGCGAATCAGCGCCAGCACGCTGGCCGCCGCCAGAGCTCCCATTCCCACGTGTACTTTGAGTAAAACAACAGAGATGATCCACAGCCCGATCACGCCGAGCGTAATCCAGTGGTACTTGTTAAAGGGCCGGCCATCCGGCGCGGCTCCCGCCGCCTCGGTGACAAACTCCGAGCTGCCCGAAACGGAAACGCCCGCGGCCGCAAGCCCGGCGGGTTTCCCGCCGGGCGTTGCAGCCACTTGGCGCTCCGCATACGTGCGTCCGAAAAGCCGCAATCCCCCAAAGGCAAAGTAGCCGGCGAAAGCGACAGCCGCGTGCGCCGCCAGGTTGTTGAGGTACGTCTGCCACTCCCAACCCCCCAGGCCCATCTTGGCCATCAGTCCGTTCACGATAATCCCGGTGGGTGCAAAGGGCGACAAAGAGCCGGAGTTGGCGCCATTACCAACCATGATCGCCATTAGGAACGCCGGGATACCGGCGCGCCACGCAACCGCCATGGCCATCGGCGCGATGAGTGCGGCGGAAGCGATGTTGCCCGGACCCAACGAGGCGATAACCGCGGCCAGAACAAAGAACATGATCGGGATGAACCCTGCGTTCCCACGGCAGGTCCGCACGGCACGCTCGGCCACCCGGTCCAGCGTCCCGTTCACTTGCGCACTGGCAAAAAGCAGCGTCACTCCGACCAGGGTCAGGAACAACTGGGCCGGGAATCCCGCGGCGACCTCTCCGATGCTCAGGTGGCCAAGGTACACGCCCACCACCCAGGCGAATGCCAGCGACAACACGCCAACATTGATGCGTGACGTGCAGCTCAACAGAACCGCCACGGCCAGCGCCACAAGCGATATTACGGCGATGTTCATACTCGTTCTTGCTGGATCAGCCGCCGCAGGAGAACGGCGGGGTGGATTGCCTTTTCGCCCAGAAAATCTTCGATCTGGCGCCTGCAGGAGGTCCCCGCAGAGGTCACCACGGCGCCTGGCTCCCTGCCCCGCACCGCCGGAAGCAGCCGGCGCTCTGCGATGCTTCGCGAGAGGTCATAGTGCTCTCGAAGATATCCGAATGATCCGGCCATGCCACAACAGCCGGCATCCGGCTCCTCCACGGCACAGTCCGGGATGCGCGACAGCAGGCCCTGCGCCGCGGCCAGCAAACCCATCGCCTTTTGATGACAATGGCCATGCAGCAACACCTTTGATGGTCCCGCCGACAGGCGCAGCCGGGCGGGCGCCACACGCAGCTCCTTCTCGAGAAACTCTTCAAAGAGGAAACACGAGCGCGCCACGGCCGCCGCTCGATTGCGGGCTTCGCCGCGGAGCAGGGCCGGCGCGTCCTCACGCATCGCCGACAGGCAACTCGGCTCGCAAAACAGCAGCGGGCGCCCCCTTTCAACTGTCGAGAACAGCGCCTCCGTGTTGGCGGCAGCGAGCGTGCGAGCCTGGTCCAGAAGGCCCTGGGAAATCAACGGACGCCCGCAACAGCCGTTTCCCCCCGGCTCGACGGCGAACCCGGCCGCTTCGAGCACTTCTGTCGCCGCAATTCCGATTTCCGGGTCATAGTAGTTCGTGAATGTATCGCAGAAAAGAGCCACGGTTGGAAAATCCGGCCGTTGACTGCCCGGCGGGACCCTGCGCGCAAACCAGTGTTCAAGGGTGCGGGCGCGCCACCGCGGCAGGCGGCGGCGTGAATCCACACCGGCCAGTCTTTCGTTGAGCCACCGCGCCGGCCAAGCGCCCACCAGCCAGTTGCTGATCGGCGCCAGGCGGCTGCCCCATCGCGCCAGCGAATGCACGTTCCCCAGCATGCGCGCCCGCAGACTCGCGCCGTTCCGGCTCCAGTAACCGGCCAGAAACTCGCTCTTATACCGGGCCATGTCCACGCCGACCGGACATTCCGCTTTACAGGCCCGGCATTCCAGGCACAGGTCCAGCACCCGGAGGACCTGATCATCGGAAAGCCGGGCCTCACCCAGCCTCCCCGCCATCGCCAGGCGCAGAACATTGGCGCGCCCGCGCGTGGTGTGCATCTCCTCCCGAGTCGCCATGTAGGACGGGCACATCGTGCCGTCCATTTTTTTACGGCAGACGCCCAGCCCGCTGCACATATCCACGGCGCGCCCCAGGCCGCCGAACTCGGAGTAGTCGAAGAATGTCGGCGGGTCGGGGGTCTTGTAGCCGGCGCCGTAACGCAAGTTCATCGTGATAGACGGCGCATCCACGATCTTGCCTGGATTGAAGATGCCCAGCGGATCGAACGTGCGCTTGATGGTGCGGAACGCCTCGTACAGCACGGGCCCGAACATTTTGCGATTAAACGGGCTGCGCACCAGGCCGTCACCATGCTCACCCGAGAGGGCGCCGCCGAACTCCAGCACCAGGTCGGCAATATCATCGGCGATGGCCTGGAACTGGCGCACCCCTTGCTCCGTCTTGAGGTCCACCACTGGCCGGACGTGGAGGCAGCCCACAGAAGCATGGGCGTAAATCCCCGCCCTCGTACCATGCCGCTGGACCACACTCAGAAAACGCTCGATGTAGTCCCGCAGCTTCTCGGGAGCGACCGCGGTGTCTTCGACGAAGGAGAGCGACTTGGCGTCTCCTTTCATGGCCATGGAAAGTCCCAATGCCGCTTCTCGCAGGCTCCAGATGCGGCTCTGGGCCGGCGTTTCGGTGGCACGGTGATAATGGTATCCGAGGTTCCTGGCCTCCAGGTCATCCTGCAGCGCGGCGAGCCGCGGCGGAAGCTCGTCCGGCTGCTCACCATAGAATTCCACGATAAGCACGGCGGCAGGGTCGCCCTGGATAAAGTCGCGCAGCTTTTCAAGAGTTGGATTCTCGCTGGTGTGATCGAGAATGAACTTGTCCATCACCTCGATCGCCGCGGGCCGGTGCGCAAGGATTACCGGCGCCGCCGAGAGCGCATCGAGCAATTCGGCGAAATGGATCACCAGCAGCGCCTTGGCCTTCGGAAGCGGGACCAACCGGACCTTCGCCTCAACCACCACGCCCAGCGTGCCTTCCGACCCGACCATCAGGTTGCCGAGATTGAAGGGGGAATCGCCCAGAAAAGCATCCAGATTGTAACCACCGACGCGGCGCAAGATCCTCGGGAAGCGCCGCCTGATTTCGTCCGCGTGTTCGGCTGCCAGCTTGCGCACGACGCGGCAGGCATCGGCTTCAACACCGCTCGCGGCGCATACGGCCTCCAGTTCCTGCGCGGCCAGCGGGCGCAAGTGCGCCACGGTTCCGTCGGCGAGCACCGCGCGCTGTTCGAGAACATGATCAATTGTCTTGCCGTAAATCACCGATCGCGCCCCGCTGGAATTATTGGCAATCATGCCGCCGATGGTGGCCCGGCTGGCGGTGGAAATGTCCGGGGCAAACCGCAGGCCATGCCGGCGCAGCCGATCGTTGAGATCGTCGAGAACCATGCCCGGCTCGACGCGCGCCCATCGCTCGTCCACGTTCAGGTCCAGCAGACGGTTGAAGTACTTTGAAGTGTCGAGCTGAAGCCCCGAGCCGACGGCCTGCCCGGCCTGGGATGTGCCGCCACCCCGAACCGTAATCGGGCAGCGCGCCTGGGCGCAGGCCTGCACCGTGCGGACCACGTCCTCGGCCGACTTCACTACGACGACGCCCAGGGGCTCGATCTGGTAAACGCTGGCGTCGGTGGAGTAGAGGGCGCGGGAGATCTTGTCGAAACGAACTTCTCCTTCAAGCCGGCCATCCAATTCCCGCCGCAGCGCCTCAACATTAACGGCGGCGGGATCCGCCTGTGCGACGGGGGCGCAGTGCGGGGTGGAAGTCATGGCAGGCTCGGCCCGCCCCCAGTCTGGACCGCCTCCTCTCGCCGCCCGTGTCGTTCGCCCAACGCCTGCAGGCCCTGGCGGAGCCGGCCGAGTCCTCGCGCCAGGTTGTCGCCGCCGCTTGAGAACGAGACACGCAGCGTTCCCTCGCCGCCCTCGCCGTAGGCAGCGCCGTGGGCCACGACCACCCCATGGTCGAGCAGCAGCCGGCGCCGCACGTCGTTCGAGGCCAGGCCCAACTCCCGGACATCCAGCATGGCGAAAAAGCCGCCCTCGGGAGGCAGCGCATCCACGCCGGGGATGTCCCGCACCTGTTCCAGGACGAGCGACCGGCGGCGCGAGTATTCCGCGCGCATCTCGGCGACGCACTCCTGTGGGCCGCGCAACGCCGATACCGCCGCGTCCTGGACGAAAAGCGCCGGGCCGCGGCTGGACTGCTGCAGTACAAGAAACATCGCGTCAAGCACCGGCCTGGGAGCGGCGCAGTAGCCGATGCGCCACCCGGTCATCGCATAGGTCTTTGACAGGCTGTTCACCAAAATAGTGCGCTCGCGCAGGCGCGGCGATACGGTTACCGGGGAGACATGCCGGTGGCCATCGTAAGTGATCGCTTCGTAGATCTCGTCGCTGATCAGCAGGAGGTTGCGGCGCTCGGCGAATTCCGCAACCTCAGCCAGCTCGGATTCCGAAAGCACCGTCCCCACGGGGTTCCAGGGTGTATTCAGCAGCAGCACCTTGCAGGCGGGAGTCCAGGCGGCTTCGAGCGCGTCCCGGTCCAGCCCGAAGCGCCTGGCGGCGAGCTTCGCTCGAACCGGCCGGATTCCGCCTCCGGCCAGCCGGATCGGAGATTGATAGGCGTCATAGATTGGGTCGGGAACCAGCACTTCATCGCCGTCATCGAGGATGGCGGTGAGCGCCGTGTGGATCCCCAAGGTAGCCCCAGTTGTCACCAGCAACTCGGAGCCGGGGTCAAACTCCAGCCGATTCTCCCGCTTCAGCTTCTCGGCGATCGCTTCGCGGAGCGAAGCCTCGCCGCGGTTGTCCGGGTAGTGCGTGCGGCCGTCTCGCAGCGCCCGGTTCGCCGCTTCGACGATATGCGCCGGCGTGGCGAAATCGGGCTCGCCCCGCATCAGCGACACGGGATCGCCGCCTTCGGCGCGGAACCGGCGGACTTCGGCCAGGATCGCGTTGACAGCGGTTGGCTGAAGAAGCGAGATCCGCGAGGAACACCCGCGGGTGGGAAGGTCCATGGGCAAACGGTATAGCAGCGGCGCCGTGACTGTCAACGCGAAGCGCCCGCGGCCTTAGATTGTCAAAGCGGACCGCTCGCGGGCATCTGGGGCTCGGTCAGGCTCAACTGCTTTTCAGGACGATCGTTTCGAGGACATTCGCGACGTCCTCGGCCTTGTCCACGGCCCCCTCCAAATCCTCGTAGATTTCTTTCCATTTGATCAGCGTAATGGGGTCGCGCTCCTCGTCGAAAAGCTGGGCGATGGCACTGCTGCAGACATTGTCCGATTCGTGCTCGAGGCGGTTGATCTCCTGGCAGTGCTGCATGATCTTGTCGTGCTTCCCCAGGTTGGGAACGGCGGCCAGCAGCTCGTACGTGGTGCGGTGCACGATCCTGGCCAGCTCAATGGCCACCGGGCGCTTTTCCCGCAGCTTATACAGCACAATCCGCGTGGCGATGGCGTCCACAAGGTCCAGAACGTCGTCCAGGCGGGTGGACAAGGCGTGGATGTCCTCGCGGTCCAGCGGAGTAATGAAGGTTTGATTGAGGCGCACCAGGATGTCGTGCGTCATCGTGTCGCCACGGTGCTCCAGTTTCCTGATCTCGTTGGCGAAGTCGCTGTCTTTCTCTCCGGCCGATTCCAGCATCTCCACCAACACCTTCGCCGCCTCGTGCAGCACACCGGCCTGTTCGCCGAATAACTGGAAGAACTTCTCTTCCCGAGGAAGAATGCGCAGCATACGCCTCCCTTTCAAAGACGCGAAAGCCTGGTGGCACAGGCAGGAATGCCTGTGCTACCAACGGAAAACCTGGACACCGCGGACGCAAGCCCAGGCGATGATGGCCGCGGCAGGGAACGTCAAAACCCAAGCCGTGACGATCTCCCTGACTACCCTCCAGCGGACCGCCGACCAGCGCTGGAGTGTTCCAACTCCCATGATTGAGGTGCTGATGGTGTGAGTGGTGCTGAGCGGAATCGCCAGGGCACTGGCCAGCAGGATGACCAGGCCGGCCCCGGTTTCCGCGGCGAACCCCTGCACCGGCTTCAGCCGTGTCAAACGGGTTCCCATGGTGTGAATAATCCGCCATCCCCCGGTCGCGGTTCCGATTCCCATCATGGTGGCACACAGCAGGACCACCCACAACTTCACCTCGAACTTGGGGAGCACTCCGCCCAGCACCAGCGCCAAACTGAAAGTGCCGATGAACTTTTGGCCGTCATTGCTGCCATGACTGAAGGCCATCAAAGCCGCCGAGAGCACCTGGAGCCGCCCGAAATAGCGGCTGACCGTATCCGGACGCGCCTTGCGGAACATCCATACAATCCCGAGGATGATCAGGAAACCACCGCCGAATCCGAGGAAGGTGGAGAAAAGGATTCCCTTCCCTATCTGAACCCATCCTTCAAAACGCAACGCCTCCAGCCCGCCGGTGGCGTATGCGGCTCCCGCCAATCCGGAAACCAGCGCGTGAGTCTCGCTGGTCGGCAAACCGAACTTCCACGCCAGCGTGCTCCACGCCACGATGCCCACCATCGCCGCTCCCACCGTCTGGATGCTGATGACGTTGGCATCCACGAAGCCCTTGCCGATGGTGTAAGCCACTGCGGTGCCGGACAGCGCGCCCAGCAGGTTCAGCAGCGCGGCCATGATCACGGCGTGCATGGGAGACAACACCCGGGTGCCGACCACCGTGGCAATGGCGTTCGGGGCATCGGTCCATCCGTTGACGAACTCGGCCGCCAGGACGAGACCCAGGACGATCAAAAGTCCGATGTCGCTCATCCGCTCTCCGCTGCGGGAACTTCCCGGTGTCCGCAACAACGCACACCTGCAACCAACGCGCGCAGGACGCCAACGCGGAGGAACCCTCTCCTCGAAGCGTTAAGCGGGCATCGCCGCCAAAAACCAATTTGCGTCATAAAGAGGATCGGCTAACAGCACCGTGCCGCTGCGAATCGCGGCAGGGCTGCGGTTTGCGGGTTTGAAGAGTACCATGCGTTTCCCGTCGCGTCCACGATCACGTCGGAGCCATCGGAGCCGGCAGCGCGGGCCAAGGGACGTTATTCTCCGCCGCAACCGAGAAGGAAAAGCACGATCCGTGGCCCAGCTCACTTTCGACGCGGATCTCGCCGCCGTGCGCGCGCACGATGTGGCGTGCGATCGCCAGGCCGAGGCCGGTGCCGCCGGCTTCACGCGAGCGCGCCTTGTCCACCCTGTAAAACCGCTCAAAAATACGCGGCTGGTGTTCCATACCGATCCCGATGCCCGTGTCGCGCACGAAAAACAGGGCTTCACCCTGGCGCTCCACCGCGCCGGCGCTGACTTCCCCACCGGGGGGAGTGTACTTGATGGCGTTATCGAGTAGATTGAGCAGCACGCGATGCAGCGCTTCTTCGTCGGCCTGAACCCGCAACGCCGCAGCCGGGCGCTGCGCGAGCAGATGCAGCCCCTTGGCTTCGGCCGTAACGCGCACGGTCTCCACCGCCGAATCCAGAAGCCAGACAGCGTCGAGGGAGGAAAGGCGGAACTCGTAGCGGCCCGCTTCCCACTGCGACAGCGTCAGCAGGTCGGCCGTAATCCGCTCCATCCGGGCGGCGTGCGTACGGATCACCTCCAGACAGTCGCGGCGTTTCCCGGGATCCTCCACAACTCCATCCAGCAAGGTTTCGGTGTAACCCCGGATGGAAGTGAGGGGCGTGCGAAGCTCATGGGAGACGTTGGCCACAAAGTCTTTTCGCACTCTTTCCAACCGCTCGACCTGCGTGTCATCGTGGAAGACGGCGACGGCGCCTGTGACCGCTCCGGCGCCGTCCAGCATCGGGGCGCAACTGATTTTCAGAAAACGCTCGCGGGCCGCGAGCGTCATCCGGGCGCTGACCGGCCGTCCCTGGCGAAGAACAGCATCCACCGCGGACTGCACCTCTGGCTCTCTCACCAGATCCACAAGGGGCCCGCCCGGCGTAATGGGACGGTCCAGGGACAGGATTCGCTCCATCGAACGGTTGGCCCAGACAACCGTTTTATCACTGTCTACCGCAATCACTCCTTCCTCCATCCCATCCAGAACCGCCGTCAGCTCGCGCCGGCTGCTCTCCAGGGCGTGGAAACTGTCCTCCAGGCGCACAGCAGTGGCATTCAGGGCGGTGGCCAGCAGCGAGACCTCGTCACCGCCGGAAACATGGGCGCGCGCGGACAGATCGCCCCCGGCGATGGCCTCGGAGAACCGCAAAAGCCGGCCGATTCTCCCGGAATAACGCCACGAAAGGAAAGCGGCCAGCAACAAGGCGATGGCCGCTGCCGACGCAGACGCGCCCCAGATGCGCCAGCGGATCCGCGCGCGTGAGTGTTCCAGTTCCGTCAGCGGATAGGCCAGGCGAACCACTCCGGGTCCGCCGGGAACGGCAACGTAGAGAAAGTCCGTTCGTACCGTGTGACTCCAGCGTGTGCTGCGGCCCGTGCGGCCCCTCAGCGCTTCGGACACTTCCGGCCGCGAAGCGTGGTTTTCCATCCGGGAGGCATCGGCTTCGGAATCGGCCAGCACACGGCCGTCGCGGGAGATCAGGGTAACCCTGGCATCGGCCTGTTGGGCCGCACCCCGAGCCACCCTGGGCAGCTCGACCTCGGGAAGGTTCCGGGCATGCTCTCCGATGAGCCGTGATTTTTGCTCCAGCCCGAGGGTAACTTGATCGGCGTAGGACTGCGCCCATCGCCGCGTGACAAGAACATCAACCAGGACCGTGGCGATCAGGATGACCACCAGAAAGCCGAGCAACAGCTTCAGGAATATAGTGCTCTTCAAGAAGGAACACTCAAGCGGTTGCGGCGCACCCTGTTCGAGGGCACCTCTCGATCTCAACCTTTCACGGCGTCATCTGCTCGACTCGCTCGGCGTCGGCGACTTCAAACTTGTAGCCGAAGCCACGGACGGTGTGGAGATAGACGGGCCGCTCCGGATCGAATTCCACCTTCTCTCGCAGCCGCCGGATGAAGACATCCACCGAGCGGGGGCTGACAAACCGCGTATCGCCCCAGACCGCGTCGAGCAGGTCATCACGAGAAAAAACCCGGCCGGCGTGCCCGGCCAAGTGCTCCAGCAAGCGGTATTCCGTGGCGCTCAACTCCACGGGCGTACTCCGCACCGTAACCTTTTTGCCTGCCGTATCAATCTCCAGCCGCCCGGCCTTGAGCCGCTTCTCCTTCACCACCGTCTCGGTCCGCCGCAACACGGCGCGCACGCGCGCGACCATCTCGCGCGGGCTGAAGGGTTTCACTATGTAGTCGTCGGCGCCGAGTTCCAACCCAAGAACGCGGTCAGCCTCCTCCGCGCGCGCCGTTACGAAGATCATCGGCACGTGCGCCAGGCCATACTGGTCGCGCAACAGCCGGCATAACTCCAGGCCGCTGCGGTCCGGGAGCATAATGTCGAGGAGAAACAGATCCGGGGGCGCCTTGGCAGCCGCCTTCAGGATGTCGCCGGCGCGCTCGAACACCGTTACGGCATAGCATTCCTTCTGCAGGTGAAGCCGGATTAACTCCGCGATGTCTTTCTCATCCTCGACGACGAACACTCGCTTCTGCACGGCACTCATTCTAGCACCGGACCGTCCGCCAACCGCCATGAACCGGCCGGGGGTGACCGTAAATTTATCCGGCCGTAACAGGTTTGAAACATTTGCTAGAAGCGAAACCGCAGGCCGAACTGCATCGTTCTGGGGCCTCCGATGGTATTGGTGATCTGGCCGAACTCCGAGTCGGAAAGATCACTCGACGGCAGAGCAAGGTTGACCGTGTTGAAGGCGTTGAACACCTCCCACCGCAGCTCCAGGGACATTCCTTCGCTCAGCCGGGTTTCTTTGGAGAGCGCCACGTCGAACCGCACCTGCCGCGGCCCGCGCAACACATTACGCCCCAGGTTGCCAAAGCCGCCGTTCGCGGAAGCCAGGGCGGAGCGGTTGAAGTAGGCCTGTGTCTTGTCCGGGCCGTGGCGGCGAAGCTCGTCCAGAGTCGCGCCGGGGGCCAGGCTCGGGCGCCCGAAGCCCAGCCTATAGAGGCCGCCGGAACCGGTTCCGAGGGCGGCCAGCGCCGCGGGTGTATTGGCCTCCGGTTCCGGATAGAAGATCGAGAAAGGCTGGCCGCTCTGGGCCTGCACAAACCCTGAGAACTGCCACCCTCTTGCCAGCACTGACTTCGATCCGAGATCTGGCATCTGGTAGGAATAGCTCAGCGAGAGCCGGTGCGTGCGGTCCAGGTCGGAAAGGCCGCGGTTCGAGCGCAGGTCGCGCTGATTGCCCTGCACCACGAAGCCGGCGTTCGGTACGTCGGGGCGCCCGCTGCCGGAAGTGGAACCGGGATCAACCGAGGAATCGTCAATCGCCTTGGAAAAGGTGTAGGCCCCGCGGAACTGCAGGCCGCGTGAAAACCTTCGGTTCAACGCAACCTGCAAACCGTGGTAATGAGAATTCCCGTTCGATTGCAGAAGAAGAGCTTCGGGCACGTTGAAGCCAAGTATCAGGCCGCGGGCCTCGAAGGGAATCATGACGCTCGATGTCGGCGAGCTCGGCGGAGCGCCGAAGTTCATGTTGACGCGGCCGGTCAGCGGATCGGTGAATCCGAAGGCCCGGCCGGCGCCGCGCTCTCTGGCCGATGTTCCGCTGTTCAGCGCGCCGCGCGGCGAGCCGGCGGCGACGTAGGCCTGGTTGAAGCGCTCGAACACGGCATCCGGCGTCAAGGGGTCGTTCAGGTCGTAGCTCTGGTTGAATGCCTGGGCCTGAAGCAGCTTTGTGCCCTTGGTGCCCGCATAGCGCACCTCGAACATCGAGTCCTTGGCAAACTCGTACTGCATCCCGAGGTTCCACTGCTGGATGTAGGGGGTGCGCAGATTGCGGTCCACGGCGCGAAACTCGAAGGTCTCGGCGACGTTGCCCAACACCGGCAGGCCGGTCGAAGGATCAATCGGATTGGAGGCGCCGTCGGCCCCTCGCGTCACGCCGGTGCCGTCGCGAAGCTGGTAATTCCCGGTTGTCCCGCCGATGAACGCCACCCGCATCGGAAGGTAGCGATTGAATGGCAGGTTCGTGT
>JBKKAI010000284.1:0-6656 GCA_046714815.1 Terriglobia bacterium
ACCTGTTTGACGTCTCCTCCGACCGCAAGCAAAGTTTTCGCCTTTCGGTTTTCGTCGGCGAAGACGACCTGGCTGCCTGGCAGAAGGTCCAAGGCCGCCCGCTCTCCTCCACCGAACATTACGCCGCCGCCAAGATGCGGCTGTTTCGCGCCTTCGACCAGGTCGAGCAGCTCGACGGTCAGACAACGGGCATCGCGGTGGACCCGGAGAACATCGAAGAGCTTCTGGCGGCGCTGGACATCTATTGAAGAATGACAGGATGGGCGAGGCGCCTGTGGCGCGAAAATGCAAAGGGCCTCGCGGGAAGCGAGGCCCTCTGAATTCGGACGGAATCGGAAAGCTACTTTTTCTTCTTGCCCCCAGCTTTCTTCTTTCCACCTTTCTTAGCTGCGCATTTCATCTGCTTTCTCTCCTTCCATCGCACTCGCTTATCGCGATGCGATGTTCGTCCCATGTATAGAGGTTGACGTGATTCATGTCAAGAAAAAAGTGCGCGATCGCCGGCGCGCGAAAGTGAATGTCGAAGGGGCGCGGGCCGGCGCGGCCGACATCGGGGTCGCGCGCGCACCGCCGGGGGCGTAGAATGGAAGAAGTGATCCGCTTCGCCATCGTCCTGCTTCTCGCCGCCTGCGTTCTCGCCGGTGGCGTCCCGTTCCTGCTGGGAGGCGCCCAGCAGCAGCAGCCGCAGCGGCCCGCCGATCCTTCGGCCACCATCCGCGTGGACGTGGACTTGGTCAACGTGCTGTTCACGGTCAAGGACCGGAAGGGGAAACTGATCAACACGCTCGAGAAGGATGATTTCGAGGTGTCGGAAGAAGGGCAACGGCAGCAGATCCGTTACTTCTCGCGCGAGACGGCGCTCCCGCTCACCATCGGCCTGCTGATTGACACCAGCGTGAGCATGTGGCGCCTCGTTTCCGCCGAGCAGGAGGCCGGTGAGATTTTTTTTCGCCGTGTGCTCGGTCCCAAGGACCTGGCCTATCTCATCAGCTTTGACAAGGAGGTGGAGCTGCTTCAGGACTTCACCGCCAACGCCGACCTGTTGCGGCGCGGGCTGCAGAAGCTTAAGGCCAACGCGCCGGCGCCGCCCCAGCGCGTCGCGACACCGGGACCTTTCCCAATGCCGGCGCGCGGCACGCTGTTGTACGACGCCGTTTATCTTGGCGCGCGCGAGAAGCTGGCCGGCGAAGTGGGGCGCAAAACGCTGGTGGTGATCAGCGACGGCGAAGACCAGGGCAGCCGCGTCAAGATCGAGGAAGCCATCGAAGCCGCGCAGAAGGCCGACGTGATCATCTACGGCATCCTGTTCCTCGACCCCGAATTCTACGGCTACCGGTACAACGGCTACATGGGGGACGCCGCGATGAAGAAGATGGCGGAGGAAACGGGCGGGCGCGTTATCCGCGTGGACCGCACGCGGGACCTGCCCGGCGCCTTCGAGGAGATCTCCCAGGAGCTCCGCAGCCAGTACAGTATCGGTTACGTCTCTTCGAACACGCGCGACGAACCCGCCTTCCGCCGCCTGCGCATCAAGGCGGCCCGCGACGGCCTGCGCATCCAGGCGCGAAGAGGCTACTACAAGAGTGGCGCGGCGGCAGACGCGCCGTAGCTCAGCAGCGCTCCACGGCCAGCGCGACGGCGTTGCCGCCGCCGAGGCAGAGGGCGGCCACGCCGCGGCGGGCGCCGCGGGCGGCCATCTCGTGCAGCAGCGTTACCAGGATACGCGCGCCGCTGGCGCCGATGGGGTGCCCTAACGCCACTGCCCCGCCGTTCACGTTGACGCGGGCCGGGTCCAGCCGCAGCTCGCGCATCACCGCCAGCGCCTGCACCGCGAACGCTTCGTTCAGCTCGTAGAGGTCCACGTCATCGCGGTCCCAGCCGGTTTTCGCCAGCAGATTGTTCACTGCCTCCACCGGCGCCATCATCACCATCAGCGGCGCGATGCCGCTGGTGGATTGGCCCACGATGCGCGCCATCGGCCGCCGTCCCGATTTCGCCGCCGCCGTTTCCGATGCCACCACCACCGCCGCCGCCCCGTCGTTCACGCCCGGTGCGTTGCCGGCCGTCACTGTCCCGCCCGGTTTGAATGCCGGCTTCAGCCGCGCCAGCGTTTCCGCCGTAGTATCCTCGCGCGGTGATTCGTCTTTCTTCACCCGCACGGCCTCCCCTTTGGCCTGCGGTACTTCCACCGGCACGATCTGCGACTGGAAGCGGCAGGCCTTCATCGCCGTTATCGCCTTGCGATGGCTGCCGGCGGCGTACTCATCCTGTTCGGCGCGGCCGATGCCGTACTTCTCCGCCACAACTTCGCCCGTGATCCCCATGTGGCAATCCTCGTAAGCGTCCCAGAGGCCGTCCTGAATCATCGAGTCAACTATACGGCCGTGCCCGAGGCGCAGCCCGGCGCGGGCCTGCGGGACAAGATACGGCGCGTTGGACATGGATTCCATGCCTCCGGCAACCAGCAGCGACCCGTTGCCGGTCTGGATGGCCTGAACGGCCAGGGCCACCGCTTTCAGTCCCGAGCCGCAGACCTTGTTTACCGTCATCGCTGAGACGCGTTCGGAAAGCCCGCCGCGCAACGCGGCCTGGCGCGCCGGGTTTTGGCCCAGGCCCGCGCCCAGGACGTTCCCCATGATGACCTCATCCACCTGGTCCGGCCCGGCGCCCGCTTGTTCCACCGCGGCGCGCACTACGGCGGCGCCCAGGACCGGCGCCGAAATCGGCGCCAAAGCCCCTTGGAATTTGCCGACGGGCGTCCGTACCGCGCTGAGAATAAAGGCTTGTTCCATGGAAGTCTCCCTGTTTCATCAGTCTACACTCTACACTGCTCCGGAATAGTACTATTGGCCGGTGGGTACTTGGTACTAGGCGAAAAATGTAGCCTTTGTGCCATTGTGGGAGGCACCCCCTCTGGCTAAAATCGAATCATCGAACCAAATCAGGATTCGATCATGAGAGTGGAATCAAAAGAGGGGGCAAGGCCAATGAATGAGGAAAAGAGGCGGGCCAGACGATTTGGATTGAATCTTCCGGTGATGGTGAGCGGCGCCGGAATGAAGGAATCCCAGCGGGAAGTGCAAACCCGGGATATCAGCTCCAATGGTATTTTTTTGGACTTTGATGAAGACCTTTCGCCGGGATCCAGGATGGAAGTGGAGATCACGCTTCCGGCCGAGATCACGCAGGCGGGCCCGGTGCGCGTCCGTTGCTGCGGCCAAGTGGTCCGGGTCTACCGGGGGAACCGGATGGGCGTGGCGGTAACCATTGATAAGTACGAGTTCCTGCGCCAGCAGGAGCGGAGCGCCAGATCGGGCTTTCTGAATTAGTTGAGTCTGATTACCGGTTACTGGCCTGGAGCTGCTGGGCTTCCAGGCGATAATCCGAATGCTCAATGGTAACGGTTTTTTCTCCGAACAAGCGCACCTGCGTGACCGATTCATCTTTCACCGGCATCCAGAAATCCCCGATCTTGCGATAGTCGCGGACGAAGGTGATCTTCCGGGTCCAGAACGAGGGCATCTTTGCCGGCCGGCCCTGGACACGGGCCACGGCGAATTCCGAGGCATCCACCCAGACGCGCCCGCGAAACAGGTACTTGTCTTCGCGGAGCGGCTCGACATCGAGCACATAGCAAGGATTCCCGTTAATACCCTCTCGCCCGGCAAGCGTGAAGCGGTAGTTCTCTGATGTGAGCGCGCTGCGGCGTCTCCGTTCGGGCCGCATCGCGTCGGCCTCGGCCTCCATCATGCCCCGGAACACGCTGCGGCGAATCACTCCTGACCCTTCTTCGGAAACCACGGTGAACTGCTTGCTGGAAGGGCGTTCGAACTTGACCACGGCCTGCATCTCCGCTTCGGTGTTGGCGCGCTGCCCGACGGCGCGGTACGTCCGCGAAGCTGTGTAGCTCTGCAGGGCATAGTCACGGTCCCTGGTGGCCTGTTCGAGCCTGTAAATGATGGAATCGGCGGACACCAGCGCGGTCGCCGCAGTGCTCCGCGGTTCAGCCGCCAGTCCGACGCCAGTCCCTAAGTTCATGCTAAGAAACAAGAAAGAAACCGCTGCAGTATTTTGCCGGCTCATATCCTTCTCCCAGGTTCGTTCCCATCCTCTAATACAGCACGTTACGGGCCATGTCGGATGCAAATCGAAGCCGGGCCGGGGATGGGCCGGGATGGAAGTGTGCAGCGCGGGAGGAATGGCTGCCTGGGGAGGATTCGAACCTCCATAACAGGATCCAAAGTCCTGCGTCCTACCGTTGGACGACCAGGCAGAAAGGGCTGATCCCTATTGTGGCCCAGAAGGTGGGCCGGCGGCAAGAGCGGCGGTGGCGGTGGCGTCACCGGCGGCGTCGTCGGCATCAACGCCGCGCAGATCGCGAGTAGCGCGGAACGCGGCCTCGAACAGCGCGTGGCGCAAGCGGTCGCTCCGCAGTACACCACGTAGCGGGCGCTCCAGCCAGGCGGCCGATGCCGCGGCCCGCAACAAGCGCCCGGCGCGGAGCTGGCGGCTGAAGCGGCGGCGCAAGGCGCGGGGATAGTCCGGTAGTTCGCCGAGCGCGTGCAGCGCGGCCATCCGGCCCGACTGCAACGCCACTGACATCCCGTCACCGGTGAACGGGTCCACGAACAGAGCGGCATCGCCGGCCGCGACCACTCCGGCCGGCGGGGCGCGCCAGCCCAGGGCTACCGGCCCGGTGTGAAGAAACGGCTCGATGCGGCGCAGTCCGAACAGGCGGTCCCGCAACGAAGGCACGCCGGCCAGCAACGCGTCGCCGGATTGTCCGGCCAGCAGGGGTCTCTCGGCCAGGCAGCAGACATTCACGCGGCCGCCCTCCACCGGCGCGATGCCGCAGTAGCCGCCGCGAAAAAAATACAGTTCGACGCGGCCATCACACTCGCCTTCGTAGTGCGCCTTGAGGCCGAAATACTGGCGCCCGCGCTTGCCCGGCGCCAGCGGGTGCGGAAGCGAATGCCGGCCGGCCGCCAGCAGCACCGTGCCCGCGCGGAAGCGGCGGCCGTCCCGGGCTTCCAGCGTGTGGCCGGTCCGCGCGATTTCCGCCTTCTCGACGAGCCGGGCGCCGGCGGCCGCGGCCGCTTCGGCCAGAAGCTGGTCGAAGCGCAGCCGCGAAAGTCCCCACGCCGGCCGGGGCAGCGGAAATTCGATGCGCGTTCCAGAAGCCGTCACCACCACGGCCCGCTCGATGCGCGCCGGTTGCGCGGCGCGAAAGCCCTCGCCACAGCCCAGCTCTTCGAGCACACGCGCCGCCTCCGGGGAAAGAAACTCGCCACAGAGTTTGTCGCGCGGGAAGGCGGCCTTTTCCAGCAAGCCCACTTGCGCGCCGGCGCGGGCCAGCCCGATGGCGGCGGCGCAGCCGGCGGGGCCGGCGCCGATCACGGCGAAATCCCAGCTTGCTTCCCAAGGCATCACTCCATCTCCATCAGTCCAACTCCACAACCAGCGAGCGGCGGTAGGGGGCGTGCCAGCGCGCGCGGTAGCGGCGGAATCCCGCCGCGGCCGCCAGCCGTTCCAGCTCTCCGGCGGCGAAGCCCCGCTGCACCGAGGCCGGGCCATCGAAGCGCGTAATCGGGCTTCGCGCGAACAGCGGCGCGGTCCAGCGGATGAAGTAATACGGCACGCGGCGCCGGTCCAGGTCGTTGACCAGCAGCACATGGCGCGCCAGCAGTGCCAGGTCGCGCATCAGGCCGGGCGCTTCGTCGTCGGTGAAATGGTGCAGGAACAGCGAGGCGGCCACAAAATCAAACGACTTGGGGGCGAACGGAGGGCGCCGCGCGTCGCCGCAAACCAGGGACAGGCGCGCGCCGCGCGCGCCGCGCAGGTGGCGCAGGTGAAAATCGAGGCCCACCGTGAGTGCCTCGGGAAACCATTCGCCGGCCGCCGCGGGCAGATCGGCCGCTCCCGTGGCTACGTCCAGCAGCGAAAACGCCCGCAGGCCCGTTCGGCGCACCTGCTCGGCCAGCAGCTTGCGCAACACGCGCCGTCCTCCCAGGTAGCGGTTGATGCGGCGTAGGTCAGCCAGGCTCCGCTCCACTTCCGCATCCGGAGCACGTCCGGCATCCAGCAGTTCCTCGACGTGAATCCGTTGACCGGCGATGAAGGCCATTCCGCACTCATCCTTCATCATTCATCGTTGCGGCTCACATCGTTGCGGCTCACGACCAGCGCGGAGTTCTTGCTGCCGAAAGCGATGCAGTTGCAAAGGGCGTGGCGGATGGCAAGCTTTCGCCCGGGCTGCGTCGTATAGTCCAGATCGCACTCCGGATCGGGCTGGTCCAGGTTGATCGTGGGCGGCACCACGCCGTCACGCATGGCCAGCAGCGTGGCCGCGACGCCGGCGGCGCCGCAGGCGCCCTGCGGGTGCCCGATCACCGACTTCAGGGCCGAGCTGGCAAGGCCGCGGGCATGGCCGGCGAAACAGATTTTCAGCGAGCGCGTTTCGATGCGGTCGTTGAGCACGGTGGAGGTGCCGTGCAGGTTGGCGTAGTCAATCTGCTCGGGCCGCAGGCCGGCCTCGGCGATGGCCAGGCGCATGGCGCGCGCCGGCTCTTCGCCGCACTCTTCGAGCCGCACGCGGTGGTAGGCGTCGCAGGTTGACCCGTAACCTGCTATTTCGCCGTAGATGCGGGCGCCGCGGG
>JBKKAI010000285.1:0-4781 GCA_046714815.1 Terriglobia bacterium
CCGCCCCACCGACGGTGGCGGCCGTTCTGCCGGTACCGCGTCCTACCTGGCTGCCGAGTGCGCCGCCCGCTACGCCGCCCACGATGGGGCCGACGATGCTGCGCTCGCGCGCGGGCGCCGGCGCGGCGCACGTCCTGCTCGATGCCGAGCTGAGCGGGAAGCGGCTGTTTGACGCGGTTCAGGAAATGCTGCCGTGCCTCGACGATCTGGAGCGAAACTCGCGCGCCCTCGGACAGCCGCGCGCCGTCGAACGAATTGTGGATACACTGGAACGAGTCGCCGGTTAACGGGAAGCGTAAGAATGTTCTTTAAGGCGCAGAGGATTCATTTCATCGGCATCGGCGGCATCGGCATGAGCGGCATTGCCGAGATCCTGCTTTCGCTCGGGCCGTACCGCATCAGCGGATCGGACCTGCGGCGCTCGGCCGTTACCGAGCGCCTGGAGAAGCTGGGGGCGCGCGTCGTCGAAGGGCACCGCGCCGGCAACGTTCTCGGCGCCGACGTGGTGGTTTCCAGTTCCGCCGTCAAATCCGATAACGCCGAAATCCAGGAGGCGCGCCGCCTGCAGATCCCGGTGATCACCCGCGGCGAGATGCTGGCCGAGCTGATGCGGCTGAAGTACGGCGTCGCGGTGGCCGGCTCGCACGGCAAGACCACCACCACCTCGATGATCGCCGCCGTCACGCAGCACGCCGGCCTCGACCCCACCGTTGTGGTGGGCGGCCGTGTCGGCGCCATCGGCAGCAACGCGCGGCTCGGCTCCGGCAACCTGATGGTAGTTGAATCGGACGAGAGTGACGGCTCGTTCCTGCACCTGGCGCCCATCCTCGCCGTCATCACCAATATTGACCGCGAGCACCTCGACCATTACCACACGCTCGAAGCGATCCAGGAAGCCTACGTGCAGTTCGCGCAGCGCGTCCCGTTCTATGGCGCGGTGGCGGTGTGCCTGGACGAACCGAACCTCCGGACCATCCTTCCGCGCCTGAACAAACGGTTGCTCACCTACGGCATGACCGACCAGGCCGACCTGGTGGCTGGCGGCATCACCTGCGGACCCTTCAAGAACCAGTTTCGCCTGAAGTTCTGTGGCAGTGAACTGGGAACGTTCACGTTAAACGTCCCCGGGCAGCACAACATTCTCAACGCCATGGCCGCCGTGCTGATCGGTATGGAGCTCGGCGTGGCGCCGCCGCTCATCGCCCAGGGCATGGCCGGCTACACCGGCGTGGATCGCCGCATCCAGGTGCGGGGCCGGGCCGGCGGCGTCACCGTCATTGACGATTACGGCCACCATCCCACCGAAATCCGCGCCACGCTCGCCGCCGCCGCCCAGTGCGGTTTCCGGCGCGTGCTGGCGTTGTTCCAGCCGCACCGCTACACCCGTACCCAGTTGCTGATGGAGGAATTCGCGCGCTGCTTCCAGCACAGCGACCGCCTGTGGGTCATGGACATCTACGCCGCCAGCGAGCCGAAGATCGAAGGGGTGACAGCGGAGTTACTAGTGGAGAGGGTCCGCCAGTCCGGCCACCGCGCGGTACAATACGTGGGATCGGCCTCCGACGCTGTAACCGAGATCGCCGCCGCCGCCGGTGAGGGCGACGCCGTGATCCTGCTCGGCGCCGGAAACGTGAACCAGTTGGCCGATCCGATTCTGGAGAAACTCGGAGCGAAATGAACGAACCCGGCGACGATCATCTTCTCGATGAGCTCGAAGAATCACCCTACCTGCGCCGGCAGAAGCAGGTGGAGGTGCGGCGCAGCAAGTTCAACCGGCGTACTGCGGCGAAGGCGCGCGTGATCACCCTGGCCGGCCTGCTGCTGGCCGCTGTGGGTTACATCGGCTGGCTCGCCGTGTCGTTCGGCCTGTACGACCCGCGCTTCGCCGTCTCCGAGGAGCGAATCGAGTTGGCCGCGGTGGCCACGCCGGAGCTGAAATACGTCAGCCGCCGCCAGGTGGCCGAGAAGTTCGCCGGCGACATGGGGCGCAGCATCTTTCGCGCGCCGCTCGAAAAGCGCCGCGTCATGCTCGAAGAGCTTCCCTGGGTGGAACGGGCGATGGTGGCGCGGGCCTGGCCCGACCGCCTGCGCGTGCGCGTGCGCGAGCGCACGCCGGTGGCTTTCCTGCGAACGTCCACGAACCCGGAGCGTTACGCTCCTGGTTCGGGCCTTTCGCTGGTGGACGCGCACGGCGTAATCCTCGACCGCCCGCCGCGCGCCTCGTTCGCCTTCCCGGTGATCTCCGGCTTCGGCGAGCAGGACGACATGGAGGCGCGGCGGCAGCGCATGCGGCTATACCTGGCGCTGATCGAGGACCTCGACCGCGACGGCGCGCACCATAGCCTGGACATCTCCGAAGTGGATTTGAGCGACCCGGAGAATGCCCGCGTGACCCTGGCCGGGCGCGACGGCGCCGGCGCCGTCCTGGTGCATCTCGGCAACAGCAACTTCCTCGCCCGCTACCAGACCTACCTGGCCCACATCCGCGAATGGCGCCAGCAGTTCGAGAAGATCCACTCGGTGGACCTGCGCTACGAGCGCCAGATCGTGGTGAACCCCGACCGCCGGTAGGGCGGCGTAATGAAAAACGAAAAAGAGTGGGAAGAGCAATTGCGCGAGGAGGGCTTTCGCCGCGTCTTCGTGTGGCGCGACGGCCCGAACGTCTTCTACTCCGGCCACACGCACGGCATGGCCACCGCGCATATCATCCTGGAAGGCGAGATGACCATCGTCTCGGAGGGAAAAACGCTGGCGGTGAAAGCGGGCGGCCGCTTTGACGTTCCGGCCAACACTGTCCACTCCGCGACGATGGGCCCCGCCGGTTGCCGCTACCTCATCGGCGAAAAATAGAATCTGCACTGGGAGGCAGACATGCGGACCACCTTGAATCTGGATGAGGATGCGTTGGCCGGTGCGATGAAAGTCGCCGCGGGCAAGACCAAGACCGCAATTATCAATGAGGCGCTTCGCGATTATGCTCGCCGCCGTAGCCTGCGCGGGCTGTTGAAGTATGAAGGGAGACTGCGTTGGGAAGGGAACCTGGACGAGCTCAGGAAGCGGGAGCGCCGCCGATGAGGGTGCTCGTCGACACCTCAGCCTGGGTTGACTTCCTGAACGGGCACGCTTCGCCCGAGCGGCAGGCCGTGGCCGCCCTGTTGGCCGGGCACGACGAACTTTGCACCTGCGGCCTCATTGTGGCTGAGGTGTTCCAGGGGCTGCGGCGAGACAAAGGCCGGGATGGACTCCAACGCCTCTTCCGGAACCTCTTGTTTCTGGAACCCTCCGGGATAGAACTCTACTTCCGTTCCGCCGAAATCTACCGGCTTCTGCGCCAGAGAGGGGCGAAAATTCGATCAACCATCGCCTGCCTGATCGCCGCGCTGGCTGAGGAAAACGCGTGTTATATCTTGGCGCGGGACCGCGACCTTGAGGTGATTTTGCAGAGCGGTCTGGTGAAGTCACGCCTATGGCGCTTCGGAATTCCCGGGTGATCGCGATTCATCGAGGCCCAGGATCACCAACGAAATGGAACCCATCGTGACCACAGCGCTTCGTGAGCATATCGAGGATCTGCTGGCGCCTTACCGGACCCTCGGATGGACCAGAGCAATAGAATGGCTTGCCATCCCGGTCCGGGTGCGGCCCGAATCCCAGGTCCGCGGCGTACTCCACGGCGCCCTCAATCAGTTTCTGGGCATATTCGGGTTTGACAGGAACCAGCGGCTCGCGCTCCCGGAGCCGGTCCAACAAATGCTCGAACTTTGCTGCGGACACGACGCTGAGGAACGCGTTCTTTACGCCCAAACAACCTGTGTCCACCAGGAACACACCAACAACGACCTGGCTTCCCATTTCTGCGGCTGATCATGACGTCGCCGAGGCCCATTTCGAGTAGATTGCCCGGCGCGTAGCTCTCAGGACGAAGATCACGCCCGGTTCGCCGGGCAGCGTGAAGAACAGGCCCTCTGCGTTGTTGTGCGTGATCCAGGCCTTGAAGCCCGTGCCGTTCTTGATGGGCGCGGATCGCTCGGGACCCGCTGCCGCTCAACCGCAGGCCGTTAGGCGCCTACCGCGCCGACGCGGGCCGAACTTCGCATATCGTCGAGCACCCGATCGCGGTAAACTGAGGTCGTGCCCGCCCTGTTGACGGTCCGTGGTTACCGGTTTTTCTTTTTCAGCCTGGAGGGCCGCGAGCCACCAAGACAACAGAGATTTCTTCCTTGAGAGGTGGCATGAGTATTTTGGTGGAGAGCGGTGAAGTGACGGCGGTGGAGGTTTCCTGCACGACCGATACACTGCAGGTCGCTCTGGCCGACGGGCGTATAGTCTCTGTGCCTCTTGCTTGGTTCCCGAGACTTGTTGACGCCACTCCGAAACAAAGAGCAGCCTGGGAGCTGATCGGCGGAGGTATTGGCGTTCACTGGGAAGCCATTGACGAGGACATTTCGGTTGCCAGCCTGTTGCGCCCCGAGAATTACTGGCGGCTGCCTAACTAACGAGGCGTTGCAGCGGACGGCACATAAGCGGCGCCGTCGCTGACGCCGGGTCGTTGGGCGGTCGCGGCAAGGACGGACAGGAGTATCATGAGCCTATGAGCGACAAGATGACGCGGCGGGGATTTGTGAAGGCGGGGGCGGGGGGGCTGGGCGCGGCGGCAGCAACTGCGGTAACGTCGGCGGTAACGTCGGCGGCGGCAGCAACGGCGGTAACGCCGGCGGCGCGGGCGGCGGGCAGCGGGGAGAAACCGGCGCTGCTCGGGGGAAAGCCGGTGCGCACGGGAT
>JBKKAI010000286.1:0-4651 GCA_046714815.1 Terriglobia bacterium
GCATCTCCTCGACGCAGGGCGGGCACCAGGTCGCCCAGAAGTTCAGCACCACCACGTTGCCGCGAAAGCTGGAAAGCTGAATCCTGCGGCCTGCCATGTCCATCAATTCGAAGTCGGGCGTGGTTTCGCCCACCGCCGGCGCGGCGTTGCCCGGCCTCAGAACGGTGAAAATGAACGCGACTCCCAGGATTGCCAGAAGCGCGCGGGTTACGTACTGGGGCCTGCGGAAAAACATAGGCTGATATAATGAGACTTTGGCTTCAACCGATAGTTTACACCAGATGCCGCAGCCTGTGACCGCCGTGGTTCCGGCGCGAAACGAGGAAACCAGCATCGCCGCCTGTGTCGAGTCGCTGCTCCTGCAGGGCGAGATCGGCGAAGTTCTGGTTGCCGATGACGGATCCACCGACTCGACCGCCGCGGTGGTCGCTTCGCTGGCGCGCCGCGACGCGCGGGTGCGCCTGGTGCCCGTCCCACCGCTCGCAGCGGGCTGGGTGGGAAAAAACCACGCGCTGGCCGAGGCCGTCCGGCACGCGCGCGGCGAATGGCTGCTGTTCACCGACGCCGACACGGTCCATGCGGCGGGCGGCCTGGGCGCCGCGCTCGAATCGGCCCGGCGGGACGCGCTCGATCTCGTCTCCTTTTCGCCTGCCCAGGAAATGCGGCACTGGTACGAAAAGGCGGTGAACCCGCTCGTCTTCCGGGAGTTGGAGCGCCTCTACAGGTTCGACGAGGTCAATGATCCTTCGACCGCCGCGGCGGCGGCCAACGGCCAGTACATCCTGGTGCGGCGCGCGGCCTACGAAGCCGCCGGCGGGCATGCCGCGCTCGGCGGCGAGATTCTCGAAGATGTCGCGCTGGCGCGGGCCGTCAAACGCGCCGGATACCGGCTGCGCTTCTCGAGCGGCGCGGGCGTGGTCCGAACCCGGATGTACCGCGGCTTTCCAGCTCTCTGGGAAGGCTGGACAAAGAACCTGTACCTGCTGTTCGGGCGGAGCAGCGGCCGGATGCTGATCGCGGCCGGGCGGATTCTGCTTTGCGACGTCCTGCCTCTGGCGTTTTTCCCACTGGCGTTTTTCAATGCGTTTTTCAATGTCGCGCAGGTTCCCCTTGCCCTCTGGGTCGGCTTCCGCCACCTGTGGTACGCGCTGCGCCTGCGCCGTGCGGGCGAAAAACCCGGCCTGGCTCTGTATTCCTTCCCGGGATCAGTGTTGTTCGCGGCGTTGCTGCTGAACTCCCTGCTGCGGCATCGGCTGGGGCGGCCGCTGGCCTGGAAAGGGCGGGAATACCTGCCGTCTCCCGCGATGGAACCATGATCTATCTCACGCGCAAAGCCGAGTTTGCCGCTTCACACTTTTACCACGACCCGGCGCTTTCGCCGGAAGAGAACCAGCGCCTGTTCGGCAAGTGCGCCAATACCAACGGCCACGGCCATAACTACCTGCTGGAAGTGACCGTCAAAGGCGAAGTGGACCCGCGCACCGGCATGGTTCTCGATCTGAAGGATCTGAAGGAAGTCCTGAACCGCGAAGTCATGGACGTGATGGACCACCGCTTCCTGAACCACGAGGTGGCGGCTTTTTCGAGTGGCGGCCGGCAGCCGACCACCGAAAACATCGCGATCGAGATCTGGCGGATGATCGAAGGGAAGCTTTCGAGCGGCCGGCTGCATTGCGTGCGCCTGTACGAAACCGAGGACCTGTTCGTGGATTATTATGGCGAATGATCCTGGGAGCGCGGGCGTCCCGCCCGCCCGGCCGCGGGCGCACCTCACGCGGCGCTACTGGTTCGCCGCCTCGCACCGGCTCCACAGTGAGGCGCTCAGTACGGCCGAGAACCAGCGCATCTACGGCAAGTGCAATAATCCCTACGGGCACGGGCACAATTATGCGCTGGAGGTCACCGTGGGCGGCCCGGTCCATCCGGCTACCGGCATGGTCGCCAACCTCGCCGACCTCGACCGCGTCGTCGAAGATGAGGTGCTGGCGCGCTTTGACCACGCCAACCTCAACACCTGCGCCGAAAGCTTCGGCGACAAGGTGCCGACCTCGGAGCACCTTTGCCTGGAGATTTACCGGTTCCTGTGCGCGCGCTGGGGCCGCGAGGCGGCGCTGGCCGGAACGCGCCTCGAGAAGGTGCGCTTGGAAGAAACGCGCAATAACACGTTCGAGTTCGGCCCGGGCGTGGAGCCGCCAGACTGAGATACAACCATGGCAGACAATTCAGGGAAACAGATCGAGACTTCGCCGAAGGGGCCGAAGGGGACGGAGGGCCGCTCCGGGCCCGCCGAGCCGCCGCCGCCGATGCGCGACCTGATCCGCGCGATGCTGCTGCATATCGGCGAGGATCCCGACCGCGAAGGCCTGCGGGAAACGCCGCGCCGCGTCGAGCAGGCGCTGCGCTTTCTCACCGAGGGATACCAGAAGAGCGTGGACAAGGTGCTGAACCAGGCGCTCTACAGCGTCTGCTATGACGAGATGGTGATCGTCAAGGACATCGAGCTGTTCAGCCTGTGCGAGCACCACCTGCTGCCGTTTTTCGGCAAGGCGCACGTGGCCTACGTCCCCAACAAGAAGGTCATCGGGTTAAGCAAGATCCCGCGGCTGGTGGACGTGTTCGCGCGGCGGCTGCAGATCCAGGAGCGCCTTACCTCGCAGATCGCCCAGGCCATCGAGGACAAAATCCAGCCGCAGGGTGTGGGCGTGGTGATCGAAGCGCGGCACCTCTGCATGATGATGCGCGGCGTCGAGAAGCAGCACTCGCAGGCCGTTACCAGCGCCATGCTCGGCGTGTTTCGCCAGAACAAGCAGACCCGCGACGAATTCCTGGCGCTGATCCAGAAGCGGGACGGCGGCTAAATGCGCCTGGGCGGGCAGACGGCGCTGGTGACCGGCGCCAGCCGCGGCATCGGCCGGGCCATTGCCGGCCTGCTGGCGCAGCGGGGGGCGCGGCTGGTGATGGCGTCGCGCTCGCCCGCGCTCAAGCAGGCGGCCAGGGAGCTGGCCCGCGATACCGAAACACTCGCCGTCCGCGCCGATGTGCGCAAGCCCGCCGACGTCGCGCGCCTGTTCGCGCTGGTGAAGCGCCGCTTCGGCTCCCTCGATATTTTGGTGAATAACGCCGGCATGGCCGAGGCCCGTACGATCGCCGCGACCAGCGACGCCGTGTGGGAGGAAACGCTGGGAACCAACCTCACCGGCACCTTCCTCTGCACGCGCGCCGCGCTCGAATTGATGCTGCCGCAGAAGCGCGGCCACATCGTGAATATCCTGTCGGTGGCGGCGTTTACGGTTTTCCCCGAGAGCTCGGCTTACTGCGCCGCCAAGGCCGGGGCCTTGGCCTTCACGCGCGTGCTGCGCGAGGAGGTCCGCCCCAGCGGCATCCGCGTCACCGCGGTGCTGCCGGGCGCAGTGGACACCGCCATCTGGGACCGCCTGTGGCCCGACGCGCCGCGCGACAAAATGATGCCCGCCTCCGACGTCGCCGAGGCCGTCCTGCACGCCTTGCTGGCCCCGGAAAGCAGCGTTCTCGAAGAGATCATCCTGCGCCCCGTCACCGGAACGCTGTAAAGTCCAAAGTCCAAGGTCCAGGTTCCTATGGTTTTTGACTTTGGACTTTGGACCTGGGACTTTGGATTAATCGTGGCTGCCAGGATTGATCAATCTTCGTCAGCGAAACCACGTGGCCGCGCGCTCCGGCCTGCTCGCTGCGAGCGATCTGTTCCTTGATCTGCGCGGGTGTCCGATCCCAGCCCTGCAAGATCACGATGATGCGGCCGGCCTGGATAGACTGGCCGCCGCGCTTCGGCGGCATCTCGGCGAACGAGGCGAGAGCGCGCGAAATCCATGCTTCGTCCCGCCCCAGCGCGTGATGCGGCAGCAGTGCCGCCAGCGTCTCGCTCTGTCGTGCCAGCGGCATCAACTGCGCCGTCAGCTCGCGCCAGCAACTGCCTGCGAAGCATTCCACTCCATCGCACCGGGATTCCTTGTCCTGCTCTTCGCACTCGGTGGCCCACACGGGGATCACCGCCGCTTCCGGAAGCAGTGTCTCCACGGCGGCGGTGAACTTAGCCGCGGCGTCCGGTCCCAACCGCGTCGCCGTGACGATGGGGCCGTAATCGGCAGTCCAACGGCAGAGGTTGTTGCCGCAGCCGCAGGCCGAAGGGGCACCCTGCAGGTCGTTCAGGAAAATTCCCTTCGGGGCAGGCTGGTCCTCGAGTAATTGCGCCACCCGGCGCAAGTGCGCATCGAACGCCTCCTGATACAGGATCGGCACCCAGGGATAGTTCTTCACTACCTCGTTCTCTTTGAGCTGCGGAGTGTTGGGAAAATGCCGGCGCCATTTCGTGTGTCCCTGAAGGCTGGCCATCCATTCCGGGTGCGCGTCGGCCATCGCCGCGTTGCGGCCGATCTCGATCCAGTAATAGAGGTCCAGTCCCGCCGCCTGGACCCGCACGGCAGCTTCGTTCGCGGCAGCCGCTTCGCCATCAACCAAGCTGAGGGCCACAGCGTTGGCCCCATTCGCCTTCATGCGCCCGATCCGTTCCGAGGTCACTTGCGCGGGCGCCAGCAGCAGGGCCGACAACCGCGGGGTTGCGAAGTGCGGAATAACGGCGACAACCCACACGGCGAGGCATGCAGCGATGTAAGCG
>JBKKAI010000287.1:0-8155 GCA_046714815.1 Terriglobia bacterium
GCTCGTTCAAGGCGCGCGGGCTGGCGCTGGCGGTGTCGCGGGCGGCGGAACTGGGGGCGAAGGCGGTGGCGGTGCCGAGCGCGGGCAATGCGGGCAGCGCGACGGCGGCGTATGCGGCGCGGGCGGGGCTGCCTGCCTACGTCTATCTGCCGCGCGACGTACCCCCGGCGTTTCTGGCGGAAATCCGCGCGCTGGGGGCGGAGATCACGCTGGTGGACGGCCTGATCACCGACTGCGCGCGCATGGTGGCTGAGCGCGCGCCGAATGAGGGCTGGTTCGACGTCTCCACGATGAAGGAGCCGTATCGCGTCGAGGGCAAGAAGACGATGGGCTATGAAGTCGCCGAGCAGCTCGATTGGAAGCTGCCCGACGCCATTTTTTACCCCACCGGGGGCGGTGTGGGGCTTATGGGCATGTGGAAGGCCTTCTACTATTTGTAAGAGTTGGGGTGGATGGGCGGGCGCGCGCGCCCGAAGATGATCGCGGTGCAGGCGGCCGGCTGCGCGCCAATAACCCGCGCCTTCGAACAGGGCGCCCGCAGCGCGGAATTTTTCGAGAACGCCCAGACGGCCGCGGCCGGTCTGCGCGTCCCCAAGCCGCTGGCCGATTTTCTGATCCTCGATTATCTCCGCGCCAGCCGGGGAACCGCTATCAGCGTCACCGACGACGAGATCCTGGAGGGCCTGCGCGAGCTGAGCGCCGCCGAAGGCATCTTCGCGGCGCCGGAGGGCGCCGCCTGCGTTCCCGCCTACCGCAAGCTGCTCGAATCGGGCTTCCTCAAGCGCGAGGACACCGTGGTGCTGTTTAATACCGGCTCGGGGCTGAAATACCTGGACGTCATCGCGCGCCCCGCGGCCGCCCCGAAAAGCGCCGAGGAAAACATCGGCGGCCTCATTACGCCGTTTTAGTTTTAATGCTACGGCCTAGTCTTTACCCGCCGGGTAAGCTCTCAAAGAAATGAGGAGTTCGGCTATTTCCGCGTCTGATACCCATTCATGACCTGGTTGCAACTCTGCTAAGATTTCGCCGTGACGGAGCGGCTCTACTATCACGATTCGTTCCTGACCGAGTTTGAAGCGCGTGGCGTGCGGCTGACGCCGCGGGGCGCGGTGCTGGACCGCACCGCTTTTTACCCGACCCGCGGGGGGCCGCCGCATGACACGGGCGTACTCGAAGGCGGCCCGGTCAGCGACGTGTTCGAGGACGAAGAGGGCGACGTGGTGCACGCGCTGGCGGGGCCGGTCGAAGCGAACGCGCTCGTTCATGGCCGAATTGACTGGGCGCGCCGCGCCGACCACATCCAGCAGCACACCGGCCAGCACCTTCTATCCGCGGTGTTCGTGCGCCTTTTCAACTTAACCACGGTCAGCTTTCATCTCGGAGTGGAAACCTCGACGATTGACTTGGCGACGCCGGCAATCTCGCCGGCGCAGGCGCGCCAGGCCGAAGAGCTGGCCAACCAGGTAATTTTCGAAGACCGGCCGCTGCGCGTTTTTGTCGCGTCCGCCGAGGAGGCCCGGTTGCTGCCGCTGCGCAAGGAGAGCACCCGCGAGGGCCCGCTACGGCTGGTGGAGATTCCCGGCCTGGACCTTTCCGCGTGCGGTGGCACCCACGCCGCGCGCACCGGACAGATCGGCGGTCTGCTCGTGCGCAAAATCGAAAAGTCGCGAGACGGCGCGCGGGTGGAGTTTGTGTGCGGCGGGCGCGCGGTGCGCCAGGCAGGGATGGATTTCGCGGCGCTGGGCGAGGCCGCGGCACTGCTGACCACGCACCCGCACCAGGTGGCGGCGATGGCGCGGCGCCAGGCCGAGGAGCTGAAGGCGAGCGAAAAGGAGCGGCAGAAGCTGCTGCAATCGCAGGCCGCTTACGAAGCGCGCGACCTCTACGCCGCCACGCCGGAAACGGGCGGCATCCGCGAGCTGGTAAGAATCTTCGACGCCGCCGACCCCGGCTACGTGCGCTCGCTGGCCGCCCAGTTTGCCGCGCAGCCCGGCGCGCGCGCCCTGTTCGCGGTGCGTCAGCCGCCCACGCTGGTGCTGGCGCAGTCGCGCGGCCTCCCCGCCGACCTGGGGGCCCTGGTAAAGGCGGCCGCGGGCGAGTTCGGTCTGCGCGGCGGCGGCTCGCGCGATTCCGCTCAAGCCGGCGCGCCCGACGCGTCCGCCGCCGAGCGGGCGCTCGAAGCCATTCGTGCACAGTTGGGGTAAGATAGCTGATACAACTCCACAGCGAGGGGAGAACGGCCATGAGCGACCTTTCCAGTAAACAGGACAGCAAGATTGCCCGGCGCGAGTTTATCGGCTCGGCGGCAACCGCCGGCCTCATGTTCATTCGGCCGGAACTGGTGCGCGGCACCGCGGCGAACTCCGCCGTGCGCGTCGGCCTGCTCGGCTGCGGCGGGCGCGGCAGCGAAGTGGCCTCGTCCATTGCCCGCCAGACCACAGCGCGCGTGGTGGCGCTGGCCGATCTTTTTGACGACCAGCTTCAGAAGGCCAAGGCGCGCTTCGAAAAGCTGGCTTCCGAGAAAGGCTACGCCGCAGTGGACGCTTCCCAGATGTTTCGCGGCCCCAAGGCGTTCCAGCAGATCGTGGCCTCGAAAGAAGTGGACGCGGTTGTGATCGCGTCGCCGCCGTATTTCCATCCCGAGCACCTGGAAGCCGCGGTCGCCGCCGGCAAGCATATCTACCTGGAGAAGCCGGTGGCCGTGGATGTTCATGGGTGCAAGCGCGTGATTCGAGCCGGCGAAAAGGCCAACGGAAAGCTGAGCCTGGCCGTCGGCTTCCAAATCCGCCACGCTCCGCCGTTCGTCGAGATGGTGCGGCGCATTCACGGCGGCGCGCTGGGAAAGATCGTCACCGGCCAGACCTATTACTACGCCGCCGCGCTCGAGCGCCCCGACTGGCCCACTGCCGCGCCCGCGGAGAAGCGCCTGCGCAACTGGCACTTCGACCGCGTTCTTTCCGGCGACATCCTGGTGGAGCAGGGCATCCACGTCGTGGACATCAATAACTGGGTGCTGCAGGGCCACCCGCTGAAGGCCGCCGGCGCCGGCGGGCGCAAGGCGCGTACGGACCACGGCGATGCCTGGGACCACTACAACATCACGTTTTTCTATCCCGATGACATCCACGTCAGCTTCAATTCCACGCAGTTCTCCAAGGGCTGGTGGGACGTCTGCGAGCGTTACTTCGGCACGAAGGGCACCTCGGAATCGCATTACACCGGCGGCGTGAAGATCCACGGCGCCGAGCCGTGGGAAGCGGACCTGGGCGGCGGCGGGCAGGGCGGCCAGTTCTCCGCCACCGGCAGCTTCACCAGCGCGCTGAAGGACGCCGACCCGGAAAAACACAAAGCGTTCATCGCCAGCATTACCGCGGGCAAGTTCATTCGCGAGGCTTCCACCGGCGCCGAGTCGGCGTTGAGCGCCATCCTGGCGCGCACCGCCGCTTACACCGGGAAGGAAATTACCTGGGACGCGCTGCTGCGGTCCGATGAAGCCTGGGACAGCAAGCTCGACCTGAACAAACTGGTGTAACTCAAAGTGGTCTTTTCCCTGAAGGCCAAAATCGCGTTGCTGGCGGCGGGGGCCCTGTGTGTCTTCGGCGCCGTGCTGGCCGCGACCACGTATCGCACCGTGGAAGAGCGGCGCCAGGAGACCGAGGCGCACGCGGTATCGCTGGCGCGCCGCATCGCGCAGGCGCCGGTGGCCGAAATCCGGACGCTGCTGCCGGTGCTCGCCGAGATTGATCCCAACGTCGTCTTCGTGGTGTTTACCGATCGCGAGGGACGCGTGTTGGCGCGCCATGCACGCCCGCCGGAACAGGGCGGCCCGCCGGCCGGCGAGCTCGAGCGCCTCACCAGCCAAGCCTACCAGGGCCGTGCCGACTGGAAACTGGTTCACGTGGACATCGAGGACGGCGCCGGGCAGGTGGGCCTGCGCGTTCGGCTGGGTTACTCGCTGGCGGAACTGCACCGCAAAGTGGCGCAGGACACGCGGCGTCTGGCGCTGCTGGCCGGGCTGTTGGCCGCGCTGGGACTGGCCGGAGCGGCGCTGCTGGCGCGTCGCGTGGCACGCCCGCTGGAGAAACTGGCCGATGCCATGCGCCGCGTCCGGTACGGGGAGCTGGGCTCCACAGTCGAAATCACGAGCCGCGACGAGATCGCCGACCTGGCCCGCGCCTTCAACGAAATGTCCACCGAGCTGCGCAGCCGCGAGCGCCTGCGCATGAACTTCGCCCGCTTCGTCTCCTCGGCGGTGGCCGACAAAGTCATCTCGGAGAACCGCACGGTGCGCCTGGGCGGCGAGCGCCGCCAGGTCACCGTGCTGTTCGCAGACCTGCGGGGCTTCACCCCGCTGGCCTCGCGCCAGTCGCCGGAAAAGGTTGTGGCGCTGCTCAACGAATGCTTCCGGGCGCTGGTGGACGTGATCCCGCGCTACGGCGGCACGCTCGACAAGTTCCTCGGCGACGGCCTGATGGCCGTATTCAACGCGCCCGCCGAGCTGCCGGTCCACGAAGTCTGCGCGGTGATGGCGGCGCTGGACATGCAACGGGTGATGCGCAACCTGAACGAGCGGCGGCGTGCCTCGGGTCTCGAAGAGGTGCAGCTCGGCATCGGGATCAACACGGGCGAAGCGGTGGCGGGAACATTCGGCTCCGAGCGCCGCCTCGAGTACACCGTGATCGGCTCCGCCGTCAACCTGGCGCAACGGATCGAGGACCACGCGCTGGGCGGCGAGCTGCTGTTGGGCGAAACCACGTATCAGGCCGTCCGCCACCTGGTGGAAATCAGGCCGCAGGGTCCGGTGATGCTCAAGGGACTGGATACGCCGGTGCCGCTGTACAAGGTCCTGGACCTCAGCCAGGCGGTGCGCGGAGTAGACGCGCAGCAGACCCCTGTGACGGCTTCGTAGCGCAGGCATTTGGGAAGCGGAAAAAAAAGGGCGCAGGCAGGAATGCCTGTGCTACAAGTGTCGGTATTGATGAAGGAGCAGGGAATGGACGCGCTGGGATTGATTGAGACACGCGGCCTGGTAGGTTCGATCGAGGCCGCTGACGCGATGGTGAAGGCCGCCAACGTGGTCCTGGTGGGCCGCGAGTATATCGGGGCCGGTTACGTGACGGTGACGGTACGGGGCGACGTAGGCGCCGTGAAGGCCGCCACCGACGCGGGCGCCGCCGCCGCGCGGCGGGTGGGCGAGCTGGTCAGCGTCCACGTGATCCCGCGGCCGCACGGCGACCTCGAGAAGTTCCTGCCGGGCGCCATGGGCGGCGCGGGAAAAGGCAAGGGATCGATCGGCTAAGCGGCGCAGCACAGGCATTCCTGCCTGGGCCCGTGCTCCATCCGCGAAACATCTCGCGAAACAATGGTCCGCGATAACGATCTGGTTTCGGTGCAGGAAGCGCGCGACCTGGCCGAAAAAGCCTACGAAGCCTCGCGCCAGTTCCTCCCTTTTTCGCAGGAGCGCGTGGACGCTATCGTGGACGCGATGGCGCAGGCGGCCACCGCCGCCGCCGAAGAGCTGGCCCGTGAAGCGGTCGAAGAGACCGGCTACGGCGTGGTGGCCGACAAGATCGAAAAGAACCTGCTTTGCTCCCGCGACCTGTACCGCGTCATCCGGCCGATGAAGACGGTAGGGATCGTGCGTGAGGACGCCGAGGCGCGGGTGCTGGAGGTGGCGGTGCCCACCGGCGTGGTGGCAGCCGTGCTGCCCACCACCAATCCCACTTCCACCGCGATTTACAAGATCCTGATTGCGTTGAAGGGCCGCAACGCCATCGTGCTCAGCCCGCACCCCAACGCCATCCGCTGCATCTGCCACACGGCGCAGATCATGTACGACGCGGCGCGGCAGGCCGGCGCGCCGGAACACGTCATCGGCTGCCTGCGCCACCCGGCCGCCGCCGGAACGCAGGAGCTGATGAAACACCGCCGCACCGGCGTGATTCTTTCCACCGGCGGGTCGGGCATCGTCCGCGCCGCCTACAGCAGCGGCAAGCCCGCGTTCGGCGTGGGCCCGGGCAACGTGCCGGCGATGGTGGAGCGCACCGCCGACGTGCGCAAGGCGGTGGCCGACATCGTGCGCGGCAAGACGTTCGACAACGGCACGCTCTGTTCGAGCGAGCAGGCGCTGGTGGCCGAGGAGCCGCTGCGCGGCCAGGTCCTCGAACAACTGCGGGCCAACGGCGCTTACCTGCTGAACGAAAGCGAAATCCAGGCGCTCGGCCGCGTGCTGTTGACGCCGCAGTGGACGGTGAACCCCAAGTGCGTCGGGAAAGCGGCAACCGTAGTGGCGCAGGCGGCCGGCCTTTCCGTGCCGCCCGGGACGCGCGTGCTGGTGGCGCCGCTGGCGGGCGTCGGCCGCGAGCATCCGCTCTCGGCTGAAAAACTTTCGCCCGTGCTGGCGCTCTACTTCGTGAAGGATTTCGAAGAAGGACTCCGGCTCTGCGAAAGCCTGCTGCGCTTCGGCGGGCTGGGACATACCGCTGCCGTCCATTCCCGCGATGACGCGCGCATCCGCGAGTTTGGTCTGCGCATGCCCGCTTTCCGCGTGGTTGTCAATACGCCGGCCACGCACGGCTCGGTGGGCTACAGCACCGGGTTGTTTCCCGCGATGACACTGGGCTGCGGCGCGCTGGGCGGCAACGTCACCGGCGATAACATTTCGCCGCTGCACCTGATCAACATCAAGCGGATTGCCTACGAGCTGCGGCCGGTGACCGAGCAGGCGCCGTATCAGCTTCAGCCGGCCGCCACCGCCGTCCGTGGGCGCGGTGCCGCGCGCGAGCACCCCGCGGCCATCACGATTGATCGCCAGACCGTCGCCCGCGTGGTCGAGCGCTTTCTAGCTTCGAAGGCGGCATCTCAGCCCGCAACAACATCTCCCCCACCCGTGTCAAGTGCGCCGGCGCGGGCTCCGGCGGAAGCGGCAGAAGCGCCCGCCACCACCCCTCTGAAGGTGGTAGACTTTGTGTGTGAAAACGACGTGCGCGCGGCCATGCACAAGGGCCGAAAAATTCATATCGGGCCGCGCTCCATCATCACGCCGGCGGCCCGCGACCTGGCGGCCGGCCACGACGTCCTGATCCTTGTGCCGGACGTCAAAAGCTAAGCGGGGGAGGGGGCTTTCCCAACCACCATGCCGCCGACCGAACTCGACCTCGACCGCCTCCGCACCGAAATGATGGACTACATGCGCGACACCGGCCTGCCCATCTTCTACGGGGCGGGCGCGCCGGAGGAGGACGACTACACCTTCTGGGACACCGGCGCCTTCCCCGACTGGCGCCAGTTTGTGGACGTCGCCAAAGAGAGCGGGGCGCGGCTGCTGCTGTTCAGCTCGCAGACGCTCGGCGACACCGACGTCGAACAGGCCATCGAAAGGCTCGGCGACTGCGACATGAACGGCGAAGAGCGCGCCTCCTACATGAAGCAGTTCGAGGGAGTGCGCCGCCGCATCGGCCAGACCGCCTGGGTCCGCATCGCCTTCGAGCACGGTGGCCGCTGGCTGGCCTACGAGCTCACGGTTCCCTGGCACGATGAATTCCGCTCCGCCGTTGACGACCTGGAAGCTTTCCTGCCCCTCGCCGAGGAAGAAGAGGAAGAAGAAGGCGATTCCGGCCGCGGCTTCTTCTCCCGCAACTGACCGGCCCGGCCCTTCGGCGCACCAGCAACGGTTCCCAACCAGAATAAGACAGATCACTCCCAGCAAATCCAGCGTGTAATCAAGCCATGTCGGGCAGCTCCGGTACGCGGAAACGGACCGCGGCGGTGATAACCAGGGCCGTGATGCACAGAGCGGCCAGCGCCGCCGCTGCGCCGATGCGCTCGGCCAACGCGCCCGCCACCAGGCTGCCGACGGGACTGAAGCCCATGAATGCCACGGCGTGCATGGCCATGATGCGCCCGCGCATCTCGGGGGCCACGTGTTTTTGCAGAAGGTTGTTCACGGTGGCCACCGCGCTCACCATGGCGGCGCCGGTAAGGGCCAGCGCGCCGAGGGAAACGGCGAAGCTGGTGGAGAGCGAAAAAACCACCAGCGAAACGTAGAACACCAGTGTGGCGCGCAGCGCGAAGGCGCCCTTGCGCGGGCGATCGCCGCGCCAGGCCAGCAGCAGCGCGCCCGCCAGCGCGCCGACACCCGACGCGCCCATCAGGT
>JBKKAI010000288.1:0-5154 GCA_046714815.1 Terriglobia bacterium
ATCGAGAACCGCAAGTCCCAGTTGCTGCGCGAAGCCTACATGGAAGTGGCCCGCAACCAGTCGAAGATCGTCAACTATCTGGCGCAACAGATATTAGAAGCCTCAAGCAAGAAGTAAACTCGGTCGCTGGATGCGCGCACACAGTCCCTTTCGAAAGGGTACGAGCGGCCGGATAGGCGGATTATTCATGAATCTTGACGGCTCTGGTTTGGAGTGCGGTGGCTTGCCACCGCTTTTCCGCGCGGAAGCTTGCTTCCGCGAAGGCCAATGCCGCGCGTGAAAAACTGGACGGGCTGCACGGCCACTTGGGCTGCGGTCGCGGCAAGCCGCGACTCGCTTCAAAGCGCCTCCCGGACTCAGTCAGTTGCTCACGTGGATCACTTGTCCAGGCTGGATGCGTTCGGCGGCCTCTTTCAGGCTCAGGAAAATGGGTTCGAAAGAGGCTATCTTGTTATTACGAACGATCACGACCAGGACGCCAAGCCGCCGCGCGCCCAGGTTCTGCTGGAATTCCAGCCCTCTGTCTATGGTCAGGAAAACGTCGAATTGCCCTTCGGCCACATCCAGCAGCCGGCCGTTGGTGAATCCCCGCCACCCCATTTCCGCAACGGTCTTGACGCCGTGGCCGGGGAACGCGCCTTTCAATCGGGGGTTAACGCATTCATCTAGGAGGATACGCATTCCAGGATCTGCGCTCCGGCCAACTCCAAGAAGACTTCGGCCTGCTCGCGGGAGACAGTGGGGCAGTCCTGCAGGAATTCGTGAATCGTGGACCCCTGCTTCAGGTAATCAAGAAGCATGTGCACGGGCACGCGGGTGCCATGGAAACAGGGTGTTCCACTCATGCGCTCCGGGTTCACCCAGACGACTTCGCGCAGCCTGGCTTGCTGTTCGCTCGTCATGGCATCACGGTAAGTCATCCCGACGTGGAATACAAGGCAGCAGGGACGCCGGGGCGCCGGGAGCAAGCTGCGCTTGCCGGCCCCATGCCGCCCGCAGGGCCCATTGTATTCTGCCAGTTCACAGGATGCCGCGAAAGCTCCTCCGGATCGCCTCCCGTGTTAATAGTTAAGTCGTGTACACCCGGCGACGCACCAGAGCCAGCACCAGCAGCATGGCCACCGGGTGCAGGAAGCCCATCACCCAGAAGATCGCCTGGTAGCCGAAAGCATCAACGACGCGGCCGACAATGGGTGTGGAGAGCGCTCCGGCAAGCCCGCTGCCCAGCCCAACGACGCCCGCGGCCGAGCCGACGATCGCGGTGGGGAAGATGTCGTTGGTCATCGTCATCAGGTTCGTTTTCCAGGCCATGTGGCTAAAGGTGACAAGGCAGATCACGGCCATCGCGGAAGTTGACGGCAGATAGGCGACAAGAATCCCGATCGGCATCAGCAGCGCGAACGGCGCCATTGTCCATCGCCGGGCGCTCAGCACGGGCTTACCGGCGGCGATGAGCCGGCCGGAAAGCCACCCGCCGCCGAGCGAGCCGAGGTCGGCCGCCAGGTAAGGCATCCAGGCAATCATGCCGATCTCTGCCATTGAAAAATGGCGAACGTCCTGCAGGTATTTCGGCAGCCAGAAGAGATAGAACCACCAGACCGGGTCGGCGAACACACGCGCCATCAGAAGTCCCCAAACCTGCGGGGCCCTCAGAAGCTCGCCATATTTTACGCGCGCCTGGGCCGGCTCTCCACGCCCCTCGAGGATCCACGAGCGCTCGGCTTCGCTGATGAGCGGATGGTCCTGCGGCAGCCGATAAAGGGCCAGCCAGGCGGCAAGCCATACGAAGCCGAGCAGCCCGGTGACGACGAACGCCGCCCGCCAGCCGAAGCTCAACGTGATCCAGGCGATGAGCGGCGGCGAGATCACGGCGCCGGTTGCGGCGGCGGCGTTTATCAGGCCGTTGGCGAAACCGCGCTCGCGGGCGGGAAACCATTCCGAGATGGCCTTCTCCGCTGCCATGAAATTCCCGGACTCACCCACGCCCAGCAGGAAGCGAAACACGCCAAGACCCATCGCCCCGCGCGCGGCCGCGTGCAGCGCGTTGGCGGTGGACCACCAGGCCATGAAGACGGCCAGCGCCAGGCGGGTTCCCCAGCGATCGCACAGCCAGCCGGACAGGACATACATCGCCGTGTATGGGACCAGGAACGCGGTGAGGATGTTGGCATACTCCGTGTTGCTGATGCCCAGTTCTTTGGTGAGCACCGGCGCGACCACCGAGAGCGTCTGCCGATCAACGTAATTGATGACGGTGGCGCCGAACAGCAGCCCGGCGATGGACCAGCGCACGCCCTTCACGGGAAACTCAACTCAATCCCGAGGCCGGGACGATCGGGCACGACATAAGAAGTTCCCTCCAGGGTGATCGGCTCCGCCAGATAGCGGTTGCACACCGAAAGGACCTGAGGATTGTACTCCGCCAGGTCGCACCCCGGGGCAGCGGCGGCAAAGTGCAGCGCGGCGGCGAGCTGCGGGCCGAAGGCGATGCTGATGTGAGGAACGACGCGGATGCCGCGATCGGCGGCGTTCGTGGCCATGCGCAACCCCTCGGTGATGCCGCAGCGCCCGAGGTCCGGCTGGAAGACGCCGAGCGCGCCTTCTCGCAGGAACGGCGCGATCTCGAAGCGCGTGCGGTAGCTCTCGCCGATGGCGATGGGCGTGCGTAGAGCGCGGGCGAGCGCGGCGTGCGCCCGCGGGTCTTCGGGCGGGAGCGGGGCTTCGAACCAGAGAGCGCCGCGCGCATCGAGTTCACGGCCGAAAGCAAGTGCGGAATCGGGTGTGTGCCGCCACAGCGCGTCCACCGCGATCGCGGCGCCGCGGGGCATCGCGTCCATGTGGGCGAAGAACTCCGCGGGAGTGCCGGTGTCGTAAAAAAGCTTCACCGCGCCGAAGCCCTTCGTATCGGCCGACCCGCGCGGAACACCGCTCAAGTACGCGGGAACCCGCCGGCGCGGCGATGCGCTGAGCAGGCGGCAGACGGGCAGGCCGGCGCGTTTCCCGGCAATGTCGTAAAGCGCGATGTCGAGCGCCGAGATGGCATCGAGCATGAATCCGCCGGTCTGCCCGCGCACACGCATCGTCGAATACATGCGGTCCCAAAACGATTCGATCCTGCCGGGGGCGCCGTCGAACTCCTCGCCCACCAGCACCGGCGCCAGCAGGCGCTCGATAATGGCGCAGGGCACCTCGGGCGCCAGCGGCGCCTGCGCTTCGCCCCAACCGGCGATGCCGGCGTCGGTCTCGACGCGCACCAGCGCGGTCTCGAAGTTCACCGAGTAGAGACAGGGATAGACGCTCGACCAGCGGTAATCGGACGCGCCGGGATCGAGCGGGGTCGGCAGGCCCGCCGTTCCCGTCGCCGGCCCAATGTCCCGCGGCAGGCGCACAGGCCGGGCCTCGATACGCGTGATCTTCATCGTTCAGCGCGCGTCATTCATAGCGATCAGGGATCAGCCGGCGCAGCACGGCCAGCTCCGCCTGGCCGGCGGCGTCGAGCGAAGACGTGGGGTGCCGCACGCGCGCCGACTTGAGCACGCCCCGCGCCACCAGGTTGTGCTTGGCGGCCGAAACGCCCAGTCCCGGCTGGAGCTCGAAGCGGATCAGCGGTAAGGCGATAGAAAAAAGGCGCCACGCCGCGGCCTTCTCGCCCAGTTTCAGAAGATCCATCACGCGCACGTAGACCCACGTCATGTCGCTCGAAGGCATGGTGCCGGAGGCGCCGCGCTCGATCTCTTCGATCAGGAACTGGCCATTCAGCCCGCCGAAAATAGCGAGCTTTTCACCGGCCGCCGCCTTCAGCGCGCCGATCTTGGCCGGCGTTGGCGGCGCCTCGACCTTCACCGACTGCACACGCTCAATCTCGACGGCCATGCGCGCCAGCACCGGCACCGGCAAGGCCACCTGCGTCATCAACGGCGCGTCCTGGACCATCACCGGGATTTTCACGGCGCGCGAGATAGCGTCATAGTAGAACATCAGGGCTTCGGCATCCGGTTTCAGAAAGTACGGCGGCAACACCATCAGCGCCGTCGCCCCAAGGTCTTCGGCCTCGCGGCTGAGATGGACCGCCGCATCGGTCCCGGTATGGCCGGAGCTGACAACCAGCGGCACCCTGGCTCCGTTGGCGTTGACGCGCTTCACAATGCCCTTCAGCATCCGGACGCGCTCCTCGGCCAGGAGCGTGTAACCCTCGCTGGCGTTGCCGAACAGACCCAGCCCATGGGCGCCCTGTTCCAGCAGATGGTCTACGAGGCGGTCGAGCGACTCCTCGTCAATGCTCCCGTCGTCGTGAAAGGGTGTGACGACGATCGGGTAGACGCCTGCGAGGATCGGCGGTTTCACTCCTGAAGCCCCGCCATCAGGCTCTGCCGCGCGCGAAGGATGTGGTTTCTCAGCGCGGCCTGCAGGCGGGCGAGGTCGCGCGCCTCGAGTGCGGCGACGATCTCTTCGTGCTCGGCATGCTCGAGATCGAGGCGCGCGGCCCAATCCGCGTCGCGCGAGTGGACCCGCGCGATCTGCAGGTGCGCGTGGAGGCTTTCGTAGATCTCCGAGAGCCGGCAGTTGCCTGAGCACGCGATCAGCAGGCGGTGGAACTGCGTGTTCTCCTGCTCGTGGCGTGTGCGGTCCTCTTCAGACCTGGCGGGCCGTCCCAGCCGGGCCAGCAACCGGCGGAACTCGGCCACCTCCTCACTCGTCACGCGCTCAACGGCGGTTTCCGCGGCCAGACATTCCAGCGCGCACCGCAGATCGCAGGTTTCGCCGACGTCCCGTGCGGTGAGCCGGGCCACGAACGTGCCGCTACGGGGCCGGATCTCGACCAGCCCTTCAGCAGCAAGCTGTTGAACTGCCTGCCGAACCGGAGTCAGGCTGACCCCCAGCTTTGCGGCGATCTCAAGAACCTGGAGCCGTTCACCCGGCGTGAAAAGGTGAGTCAGGACGCCTTGGCGCATCGCCTGGTAAACCTCGTCGGAAGCCCTCTGCCGTTTCAGGCGCGTAAGTTCCATGGAAGCCAAGGATACACGAGCCCGGCCAAATCTAATATTAAAAATCTGAAATATTTTACTTGATCAGCATGTTGAAGGGATGCAAGAATCATCATCTTGTTCTTCTGTTGGGGAGGGGTGTTATGAAGGTCACAGTTCTACGGACCGC
>JBKKAI010000289.1:0-3860 GCA_046714815.1 Terriglobia bacterium
CACCTGTGGGGCGGACCTCCTGGTCCGCAGCCGGCCTGTGGCCGGCTTTCGGCGCCGGGCGAGGATCGCCCCGGCGCGGGTCAGGAGACCCGCCCCACAATGCATGCTGTCACCCTATTTCGCGAGACTCAATAAGAAGTACCGTGGCCGGCAGTACCACGGCGGCGGCGGGTTTTTCGATGAGAAGTCGCGAAGAAATCGAGTTTTTACGGAGTTCGGCCTACGGTTTAACTTTTGCGATGTAAATTATAGATTCGTTCAGATAAACAACTCTTCGTCCTGGGTGGCGCGCTCGGGACCGTTCGCCTGCCGGCGACGCCGCAGGTGTTCCACGGCGCTGCCGATTCCCTGGGCCACGGCCTGGACCTCGCGCACCGGCCGGATGACACTTCGCTCGATGTAATCCACCGAGCGCTCCACGCGGTCCATCGTGTCTGCCAACACTTCGTCGGCGCGAATCACCTGGAGGCGCGCGCGGTCGGTGGCCTCGGTGACCACCTGGTCAACCTTCTCTACCTGCACACGCACGCTCGCCGAGATCTCATCCAGCTCGCGGCGGGTGGTTTCGACGATGGACTGGCCGCTGGCGACGATGGATTGCGCCGTGGCGAGAATGGGCTGCACCTGACGATCCAGCAGATGTTCGATCCGCTCCTGCAGCTTCCGGATCGCCAGGTACATCCCGAATAGAGTTCCGAGTTGGAGCACCAGCGCGAGGGCCATGACCGCGACCCCGATCGTGATAACCGCCGGGAACCACTCAGGAATCATTCAAGCCCTCCTAGGCTAGCCCTCCGAACCGGTCGCCTCACCGCGCCCGCTGGCATCGCGGTACGCCTGCTTGCCGACTTCCACCGCGCTGCGAATGTTGTCTTTCTGCCGTGCCAGCACGTCCTTGCCCTTGGAAACATACTCGCTTGCGGCGTCCTTACCCCGGGATACGTAGTCAGTGGCCTGATCCGCGACCTCGCGGCTTTTCTTGGTGACGAACTCGCGCCCCTCGGACGCTTTGGTAGTGATGTATTCACGGGTCTCTTCTCCGGTCTTGGGAGCGAACAGAAGCCCGATTACGGCTCCGACGCCCAAGCCGGCTAGAAAGTAAGTCATTTTGCTGTCATCCGCCATGTAGACCTCCCAGAAGTGATAATACCACGTTCCGGGGCGGATGCCAGTTGCCTGTCGGCAGTCTTCGGCCGGCGGGAAGCAGGGGGAGGTCAGCGGTCGGCGGTGGCTGGTTTTTCGGCTTTGGACCCGCCGCGGCCGGAACTTTGGACGTTCGACTCGAGGCGCCGAAAAACGCGGGCGGCCACAGCACGGCCCGCCACGCGGGCGAGACCGCTCTCCGGGACACCGCGCATGGCCTCCAGGCTGCCGAATTCCTGCAGCAGCTTGCGCGCGGTTTTTTCGCCGACGCCGGGAATCTCCAGCAGCTCGCTGGCCAGCCGGCGCGAAATCCTCCGCTGGCGGTGGAAAGCGACGGCGAAGCGATGTGCCTCGTCGCGCACCATCTGCACCAGGTGCAGGATCGGCGAGTGGCGATCGAGCCGGATGGGATCGCCCTCCTGGCCGTGAACGTAGATCGTCTCGTCTTTCTTGGCGATCGCGGCCAGCGGCTGGTTGATCACCCCGCACTCCTCGAACGCGCCGGCGGCCGCGTGGAGCTGGCCGAGGCCGCCATCCACCAGGACCAGGCCCGGCATCGGCTTGTGCTCCTCGTGCAGGCGGCGGTAGCGGCGGCCGACGACCTCGCGCATGGAGGCGAAGTCATCGTTACCCTCGACAGTGCGAATGATGAACTTGCGGTAGTCGCCTTTCCTCATCTTGCCGTCTTCCCACACCACCATCGAGGCCACGGCGTCGGATCCCTGGACATGCGAGATGTCGAAGCACTCGATGCGGCGCGGCGGCTCGGGCAGTGTCAACGCTTCCTGCAGCGCCCCGGAGATGGCCTTCGACGAGGGTCTCAGCACGCGGAAGCGCTGGTCGAAGCTGTGCTTTGCGTTCTTCTCCACCAGCTCCAGCAGCGCCCGCTTCGGACCGCGCTGCGGCGTGTGGATCTCCACGCGGCGTCCTTTCTTTTCCGAAAGCACTTCCTCGATCAGGTCGCGGTCGTCGAACTCCACTGGGACGTGGATCGCGCCGGGGATGAACTCCTGGTCGAGGTAAATCTGCTTCACCAGCGAAGCAAAGAAATGCGCGGCGCTGAACTCCGCATCATCGGCCGGCAGGTCTTCCCAGAAGAACTCGCGGCGGTCCACGATGCGCCCGTTGCGCAAGTGGAACAGGTTCACCGCGGCCAGCGCGCCTTCGCGGTAGAAGCCGAAGATATCGGTGTCGTCGCCCTCGGCGGCGGCCATCTTCTGGCGCTCGTGCAGGTCCTCGATGGTCGAGGCCAGGTCGCGATAGGCGGCGGCCTGCTCGAATCGCTGCTGGTCGGAGGCCTCGATCATGCGCCGGCGCAGCCCGCGCATCAGGTCGCTCTGCCGCCCTTCCAGGAACAGGCGCACGTCGCGCACTGCCTCGGCATACCGCTCATCGGTCGTCAACCCCGCAACGCACGGACCCAGGCAGCGGTGAATGTGGTACTGCAGGCAGGGACGCGGGTGGGTGCGCGTCAGATCCACGGTGCACGACGGCACCAGGAAGCAGCGGTGGATGAAGTGCACCAGCCGGTGCGCCAGGTGCCCGGGAAAATAGGGGCCGTAGTAGATCGAGCCGTCCTTCTTCAGCCGCCGCGTGACATAAACTCTCGGGTACGTCTCGCCCATGGTCAGCTTGATGTAGGGATAGGTCTTGTCGTCGCGCAACAGAATGTTGTAACGCGGCTGAAGGCGCTTGATCAGGTTGTTCTCCAGCGCCAGCGCTTCCTTCTCGTTGTCCACCAGGATGTAATGGACATCCACGGCATCGCGCAGCAGCGAGCCGGTCTTGGCATCCTCGCCCGCGCCCTCCACGAAGTAGCAGCGGACGCGGTGGCGCAGCGACTTCGCCTTGCCCACGTAGATCACGTCGCCCGTGGCGTTCAGGAACTGGTACACGCCGGGCGCCGCCGGCAGCGCCACGATCTTCTCCGGAGCGACCATAAACTTTTATTGTACGACAAGAGCCGGCGACAGCCCGTGCTTGGCGGCGTGGTGCCCTGAGTGCATGGCGGAGGCCAACGTCCAGATCACTCCCGAAGAGTTTTACAGAATGGCCCAGGAAACCGAAGACCGCGTTGAGTTCATCTCCAGGAGGTGGCGTGTAGCGGTCAGCGCTTGGCGGATTCCGGGGAGATCGGCGTCATCGGTAGGGGCGATTCAATACACAGTTCCCAGTCTTGCTGTTCTGGGAAACTCGCGGCAACTGCGGCAAACTCCCAAGCCGAACCGGCGGCCTGTTGGCCGGGCTCGCGTTGCGTTCCTGGCGATCCTGTTGAGCTTTGACCAGCGGCGACAGGCGGCGACAAAATGTTTGACAAACGGGGGTGGCGTGCCCTAGTCTGAACGGGCATGGGTCGCCTGGGCCATCGCGCGCATCGGCATCATCACCATCACGGCGCGCGGGTGTGCCGGCTTCCCTTCTGATTCCCACAGCCATACTGGAAAGGTGAAAGAAGGCCCGGCGAAAACGCCGGGCTTTTTTGTTGTGGCCATGAAACTGGATTATTCGAAGCTGGACGGGCTGGTACCCGCCGTGGTGCAGGACAGCGCCTCGCGCGAAGTGCTGATGGTGGGTTTCATGAACGAGGAAGCCTTCCGCGTCACGCGCGAGACGGGCTTCGTCACCTTCTTCAGCCGCACGCGCGGCCGCCTGTGGACCAAGGGCGAGACCTCGGGCGACCGCCTGGCGGTGGCGGAGATCCGCGTGGACTGTGACGA
>JBKKAI010000290.1:0-3476 GCA_046714815.1 Terriglobia bacterium
GGCGTAATCGCCGTGGAACTGGTAGAAGTCGCCGCCGAGCGTGGTGTTATGGCAAGCGTAGCTGAACAGAACGGCGCGCAGCCTGCCGTCGGGGCGCTCGATGCGCAGCACCGGCACTTCCCGTTCCACCGGCCCCTCGGGATTCGGCGAGATCACGAAGCCTTTCTCGCGGCGGGAGCGGCGGTTCACCGCGAAATCGGTGTGTCCCCGCGCGAACGAGAGCCGCGCCGGCCCCAGGTCCTTCAGCGCCGCGCCCACCAGTTCCACCACCTGCTCCTGCAGCAATTGCGTGTAGTTCTGCACCGCGACCAAGTTGTCTCCGTCGAGCGCATACATCCCGGCCAGCGACTCGCGAATCACCGGCCCGCTGTGCGTATGGGAAGAGGTCAGCAGCAGCCGCTCGCGCCGGAGGCCGTAGCGCCGCTCCACCTGCAGCGCAATCGGCTCCGAGACCGAGCGCACGAAGCCGAGCAGGTCGCTGGTGACGATCACGGTGCGGTTGCCACGGCGGTCTTCAAGCGCCAGCGCCTTAGCGTAAAGATCCTGCGCCGTGCCCTCGGAAGGCTTCTTGCGGCTGGCGTAGCCGGCCATCCACGTCGGCCGTTTTGGGGTGATGACCACCGATGCCGCCCCCGCTTTCCAATCCGGGCGCGCTGGGGCAGCCCGGAGCGTAACGCTCCGGGCGGCGGCGGCCGGGAGCGCCAACGCGGCTGCTACCGCTAAAACAAATACTATCGAAAGGGGGCTTGAACGCGTCATAGATGCGAGTCAGTATAGAGCAGACCGTGACCAAAGGAAGCAAAACCAACGGCCGCAGCGGCCACTGGCGGCGCCAAAGCGCCGGCCGCGGCTGCCGCCTTGCGCTTGCGGCAGTTCTCTGCGTGGCGCTCGGTGCCGCCGCGTACGGCGCGGAGCATCCGATTGGACGCCTCGAGTTGCGCGGGCGCATCCTTACTTCCGAGGGCAAACAGCTTCCCGGCCGCGGCATCGTCTCGGTGAGTCTGCACAGCGCTAATACGCCGTTCGTGACCAGCGCCCTGACGCTGGGCGGCCGCTTCAAGTTCAAAGAGCTGGCGCCCGGCCCTTACACCCTGATGACAGTGGTTCGCGGCCAGGGCGAGGCGCGGCAAAGCGTGGACGTGGCCCGCAGCCTGGCCGACTCCAGGGGCCGCCTGGAAGTGAACGTGAGGCTGCGGCCGCTGAACGGGCGCCGGGGCGCCGGCCACACGGTTTCGGCGCGCCAGTTGGGCATCCCCTACGGCGCCTGGAGCGCGTACCGGCGCGCCCTGCAGGAGTTGAAGCGGAACAAGGTGGAGGAGGCGGTGGCGCTGCTGGAAAAAACGGTGGAGAAGACTCCCGCCTTCGTCGAAGCCCTCAACCTGCTGGGAACCATTTACTATCACCGGCGGGACCTGGTCCAGGCGCATGACTATTTTGAGATGGCGCTCGATCAGGACGAAAATGCCTATGAGCCGATGCTCAACCTGGGCGGGACGCTGCTGAACCTGAACCGCTACAACGAGGCGCTGTCCCTCAATCAGAGGGCGGCGGAAGCCCGCCCCGAAGACCCGCTGGCGCACTCGCAGCTCGGAGTGAACTATTGGCAACTGGGTGACATCGAGAATGCTCTGACGCACCTGAACCAGGCGAAGAAGCTCGACCCGGCCCACTTTTCGCATCCACAGATGACACTGGCTGAAATCTACTTGCGGCGGGGCGACCACACAGCCGCCGCCGCCGAACTCGAAGAGTTCGCGCGGCTGCACCCGGACCATCCCCATACGGCGGAAATCCGCAGGCGGCTCCCCCGCCTCCGCGGCCGGATGTAACGAATCAGTTCGTAATCTGGTGCGATGTGCTCTCGCCGCGGATGGAGAAGTAGTGTTTCTCCCAGGCGCGGTGCGCCGGATGGTCCACGTAGCGATCCGCCGCCGCCTTGTCCGCGAACTCGATCACGAACGCTTCGTTGTAATCTTGCGGCTGCACCTTGGTGGCCTTGATCCAGACATTCTTGATGCCGGGAATCGCCGCCGCCATTTCCTTCACGCCGTCGAGGGCTTTTTTCTTGTCGGCGTCGGTCGCCTCCGGCTTCCACTTGATGGTCACAACGTGCACGATGGAAGTGGGCGTGCCGTACTTGTTCTGGCCGACGGCCACCCCGGCCCAGAACAGCGCCACCACTCCGCACAAAATCAGCAGTTTCCGCAAGATCGCTCTCGAAATCATCCTCTGTTTTCCTCCGCTTGATGTGAACAAGCTCTCAACCAGCCTCAGACTACCACCACAACTCCATTCATAATTCATAATTCATCATTCATAATTTGTGAGCGGGTGCCGGCGCTCGGCCATCGGCAGCCGGACGCGGCTCCCGGTGCGCTGCGACTGGTAAACGCTCAGGATCATCTCCAGCGCCCAGCGGCCGTCGTAGCCGCTGGAGCGCGGCTGCGTGTCCTTTTCAATGGCCTCGAGCAGGTCCGCAGCCAGGCGCTCGTTGGCCACCTGGAACGCATCGCCCGGCGGGCGCGAGTAGCCCGGAGCCGCAACCTTTTCCCACTCGGCGCCCCGGGCCGGCGCCCAGGAGCGGGAGCGAAACAGATGAACATCCGGGTCCATGCCGGCCCGCAGGGTGAGCAGGCCGCGGCTGCCGTAGAGGTCCACGCCGAAGCGCACGCCGCTCAGGTCGTCGTTCTTGTTCGAACCGAAAAAACCGTGCACGCCGCGGGGGAAAGAGTACATCGCGGTGATGGTGTCGCCGGCCAGCGGGCCGAGCCCTTCGGCGCCGTCGCGGATGTGCGCGGCGGCCAAATCGGCGCCGCCCTGCGACACGTGCGCGAAGGTCCACAGCGGATCGCCGGCGAACAGCCGCATCAGGTCCATGGCGTGCGTGCCCAGCACCATCAGGTCCTCGCCGCCGGCGCGGCGGTCTTCCTTTCCGCGGGCGCGCATCTCGATGAGCTCGCCGATTTCGCCGGCCGCCACCATTTCTCGTGCCCGGAGCACATCGGGCGCCAGCCGCATCTGGTGGGCGATGGCCAGCTTCACGTGGGCGCGCTCGCAGGCGGCCAGCATCGCATCGGCCTCGGCCAGGGTGCGCGCCATCGGCTTTTCCAGGTAGATCGAGGCGTGCGCTTCGGCCGCCGCCAACACCATGTCATGGTGCGGGTCCACCCAGCGCGGCGCGATGCTCACCAGGTCGGGCTGCTCTTTTCGCAGCATCTCGCGGTAATCACGGTACACGGCCCGCACCGCCAGCCGCTCCGCCGCGGCCCGCCCGCCGGCTTCGTTCTCGTCGGCCACCGCCACCACCTGCACCCGCGACGGCGGAAACTGTTTCCACACCACGTCCAGGCCGTGGCCGTAGTTGCCGCGCCCCGTTCGGCCGATCACGCCCACTCTGAATTTCTTATTCAATGTTCAATGTTCCAGGTTCCCAGTTAAACTCAATTCATCATTCATCATTCATCATTCATCATTCA
>JBKKAI010000291.1:0-8579 GCA_046714815.1 Terriglobia bacterium
CCGGCGGCGGGGCCGGGGGCGGGGCCGGCAGCCGGTTTCTCTTGCCGGCCTTCGGCGGCAAGCTAGGCGGGCTGCTGGGTGGCCGGGCGCCGGAGTTGCTGGCGATGGCCACCGGCGGCCTCGGCCTGGGGAAGGCCGGGCCGATTCTGGGCGCGGCGGCGGCGGGCGGGTGGTTCGGGGCCAAAGGCGCCGGATTCGGCATCGCCGGACTGGGCAAGGCCGGCGGCGCGCTTTTGGGCGGCGCCATCACCGGCGGTATCGCTGCGCTGATGCTCGGACTCCCCCAGCTTCTTGCGCCGCGCAAGACGCCGGCCGAGCGCGCCGCCGAGATCGAGCGGATCCTGGAAACCAGCCGCTTCGCCGTTCCTACGGCTCTCAACCGCCAGTTCGGCTTTGGCGAGGAGGGGTCCGGCGACGTGGACTTCGGCTTCGGCGAGGCGCCGCGCCTCGTCGTCAACGTTAGGGACTGTTAGTAAATAACATTATCATGTTCTGGGAAGAATCTCGTAGTTCCAATCTCCATGGAACTTCTTTCGGTGGAGTCTGACCTGAGCCAGTTGCTGATCGGAGACCTTGACTCCCTTGGGATAGGGACGGGGGTCGAGTTCGGCATGCACCCGCAGACCTTTGGCGGTTGTAGTGCCGGCAATCAAGTTGATGATCACCCCCAGACTGGTCAGGGGCTGGCCTCGCCAGTTCTGGCTGATGAAGGAAAACAGGCGGTGTTCGATCTTGTTCCATTTGCTGGTGCCGGGAGGAAAGTGACAGACAGCGATGCGCAACCCGGTTTGGTCCGCCAGTTTCTGTAGTTCCAGTTTCCACAAGCGCACCCGGGAACCGTTGCTTCCGCCGCCGTCGGCCGTAATCAACAGCCGGTGGGCCTGAGGATATTTCACCTGGCCAATGCAGTGCCACCAGCGGCGGATGGTCTCCACGGCAAACGAGGCGGTATCGTGATCGACTCCCACCGTCACCCAGCCGGTGTTGTGAGTCAAGTCGTAGATCCCGTACGGAGTGGCCCGACCCAATTCCGGTATCCGAAAATCGTGAACGCGCACGCGCTCTGGATTTCCCTTGGGGCGCCATTCTCGTCCGCCATTCTTGAAGTCTCCCACCAGTTCCTTCTTCTTGGTGTCTACCGAGATGACCGGCTGTTGCCAGCGAAGGTACTGCCGGACCTGACGATGAATATGCTCAAACTGGGCGTTGCGATCCGGATGGCTGTTCCCTTCTTTGGTCTTGCGGTTGCCTTGCAGACTGTAGTCCAGGCCATGCAGCAACTCGGCTACCACCGGGTAGCTGATCTGGTGACCCATCTGCTGTAACTCTTCGGCCAGCCTACGCACGCTCTTGCAAGTCCACCGCAACGGAGATTCCGGATCGCCGCGCGTGGTCGACTCTACCAGCCTCTCCAGGTCGGCCGCCAGTGTGGCATCCTTCTCCACGGCTTTCTTACGTCCGCCCCCAGGCCGGCGAACCTGCCCCGACGATCTCGTCTTCGTCGGCTGTTGCAACTCCACCCGTCCCTGGCGAATCACCTGCCGGGAAACGCCCGTCGCTCGCGAGACCGCCGAGATACCGCCTGCTCCCCAAGCTTGGCTTTCCGCCGCTGCCACCAAACGGCGGGCTCGCTCGTCAAGAACCTTCGCCAGAAACAGGAAACGCTTCCGGACTCCTGCCAGACCATCCATCCGCCACAGGATACACGAAAACAATCTTCCCTGGCAATGTTATTTGCTAACAAACCCTTAGAAGCTTTGTGGTTCCCTAAGGCACACATTGTGCTACGATCCCGGAGTGAGGTACTTCTCTTGGCGCCCGGAGAAGAACGAGAGTCTAAAGGCCGAGCGCGGCGTGTCCTTTGAGGAGATCGTGTTTCATATCGAGCGCGGCGACCTCCTCGACATCCTGGAACATCCCAACCGGGAGCGCTATGCAGGCCAGCGGGTTTTTGTGGTTCGGCGTGGCCATTACGCTTACCTGGTCCCCTTTGTGGAAGACAAAGAATCCGTTTTCCTGAAGACGATCATTCCAAGCAGAAAAGCAACCAAGAAGTACCTCGGCAAGGAGCGCAAAGTCAATGAAGCTTGATGCCAACGAGAAGGAACTCCTCCGCTCCGTGGAGCGGGGCGAGTGGAGACGGGTGCGTGGTTTGAAAAGTGAGAAGAAGCGTTACTCCCGCTACGCGGCGGCCACCTTCCGGAAAGATCGGCGAGTCAACATCCGCATTTCGAGCAAGGACCTCGAGGCCATTCAGAAGCGGGCCGTGGAGGAAGGGCTGCCCTACCAAACTCTCATATCCAGTCTGCTTCACAAGTATGTGGCAGGACGTTTGCGGGAGGCGGAACCAGACGCCGGGGCTGGCCGCGGCGAATAGTCCCCGATTTCCATTCCGCGACCTTTGGTCTCCGGACTCCATCTGGCCGTCTAAGGCCGGGAGCCGGATGTGCGTTTACCGGGCGCTAACGGGCGGGCGGCTGTGGCGTCCATATCGGCAGAGACGGGGGTGCCGGGATATACTGGGCGTCTACTTTTCAAGCAGGTGGATGAGCGATGAACCTTTACAGGATCGTTCTGGTGATGGCGGTGGGCGCGTGGCTGGGGGCGTGGGCGGCGGATTGGCCGCAATGGCGCGGGCCGCAGCGCGACGGCGTGTCGCAGGAGTCGGGTCTGCTGGCGGCGTGGCCGGAGGGCGGGCCGCGGCAGGTGTGGAAGACTCAGGGACTGGGCGAAGGCTACGCCGGCTTGGCCGTCGCGCAGGGCCGCATCTACACCCAGGGCCAGAACAGCGCACAGCAGTTTGTCCTGGCGCTCGACGCGGCCACCGGAAAAAAGCTGTGGGAGACGCCCAGCGGCCGGCCCTTCCGCGAGAGCCGCGGCCACGGGCCGCGCGGGACGCCGACCGTGGACGGCGACCGGCTCTACGCGATCGCCGCCGACGGCGCCCTGGTCTGCCTGGAAACGGCCACCGGCAAGCAGGTCTGGCGGGTCAGTTTCACCGAGAAATTCGGCGGACGAGTGCCGCACTGGGGCTACAGCGAGTCGCCGCTGGTTGACGGCGGCGCCGTGATCGTCACACCCGGAGGGCCGGGGGCGGCGGTGGTGGCGCTCGACAAGCGCAACGGCAACCTCCTCTGGAAATCGGAAGACGACCCCGCCGGCTACTCCTCCGCGATCCTGGCCCCGGTGGGCGCGGTTCGCCAGGTGATCGTGCTGACCGGGCAGCGCGCGGTCGGCCTGCGGGCCAATAACGGCGGGCTGCTGTGGAGCTACGACAAGGTTTCCAACCGCGTCGCAAACATCGCCACCCCGATTTTCCGCGACGGCCACGTTTTCCTCTCCACCGATTACGGCACCGGCTGCGCATTGCTGAAGCTCACTCCCGAAGGGGAAGGCGTCAAGGCGGCCGAGGTGTACTTCAACAAGGACATGAAGAACCACTACAGCTCATCGGTGCTGAGCGGCGAATACTTGTATGGATACTCGAGCGCGGTGCTCACCGCGATGAATTTCCAGACCGGCGAGGTGCTATGGCGCGACCGCAGCGTCGGCAAGGGCTCGGTAACGCTGGCCGACGGCCACCTCTACCTGCTCGGCGAAGACGGCACAATGGCGCTGGCGCGCGCCACGCCGGCCGGCTACCGGGAGAAGTCCCGCTTCCCGCTCGCGCGCGGCGCGTATCCCACCTGGACGCCGCCGGTGGTCGCCAACAGCCGGCTGTACCTGCGCGAGCAGGACAACCTGTACAGTTTCGACGTGAAGGGCAAATAGGGTTGTGAAGCCGCGCTATTTGTAGGAAACAACGATCTCGCTGTTTTCCACGCGGATGTCGCGGATCTCGGCCGGAAGCCGGAACTTTTCGCGGTTTTCCGGCGCGTCGAACAGCCGCGTTACCGCGCGCTCCAGCGTCATCTGTGGCAGCGGCAGCGAGCCGAGTTTTCCGCCGGTCGGCTCGAAGCGCAGGTAGCCGTCGGCAACTCTCAGGCGCCCTTCCAGCAGCAAAGACAGGTCTTTGCCGTGAAAGTCAAAGACGACGTAGGCCCGCAGCCGGTCGCCGGCCAGGTCAATCTTCACATCGCGCACGGTCGAGCGCACTTCTTCGATGGAAGGCTCCGCCGGCGGCGCTTCCGGCGCTGCCGGTGCGGCGGGCGTGTCTGGCGCTGCCGGCGGCGCGGAAGCGGCGGGTGGCAAGCTTGGCGCGGGGGCCAGGGCGAGGTTCGTGCCCAGCCAGGAGTTCAGCTCCGCTTCCGGCATCTTCAGGTCGTGAGGCTGCCCGGCGCTGCGCGCCTGCTGCAACTCTTCGAGTTTCCCCATCAGGCGCTGCTGCGCCGCCGGGTCGCTTTCCACCAGTGGCGGCGGAGACCGCCGCAGGATCAGCGCAATCACCAGGACGATGGCCGCCAGCATCACCCAGCGGAAAATGCGGTAGAAGCGCAGGAAGGGGCCGGGAGGCTGGCGATCGGCCATGGCGGATGATTCCACAGTAGCACAGGCATTCCGGCCCGTGCCGGAGCCTTTCGGCATGCGCTATCCCTGTGCTGCAGGCTTCCGGGATAGAATCGGGCCATGCCACCCACGGTTTCCCGGCGCGCGTTTCTGGCTGCCGCCGCGGCGGCGCTGGCGGCCCGCGGCGCGGGGAAGCCGTTGCGGCTCGGCGGGCCGATCTTCCTCAAATCCGGCGACCCGCGCGAAATGGCGCGCGAGCACCGGCGCTTGGGCTACAGCGCGGCTTACTGCCCGAAGGCCTCGGCTGGCGACACCGATCTCGTCAAGGCCATCCGCGAGGGGTTTGCCGCCGAAAATGTCGCGATCGCCGAGGTCGGCGCCTGGGTGAACATGCTCGACCCTGACGCCGAGAAGCGCAAAAAGAACCTGCAATACGTCACCGGCCGGCTGGCGCTGGCCGAAGCCGTGGCGGCGCGCTGCTGCGTGGATATTGCCGGCTCCTACAACCCACAGGTCTGGTACGGACCGCATCCCGATAATCTTTCGCCGCGCTTCTTCGATGCCACCGTGGAGAACTGCCGCAAGGTGATTGACGCCGTCAAGCCGAAGCAGACCGTCTTCACCATCGAGATGATGGGCTGGAGCCTGCCAGACGGCCCCGATTCCTACCTCCGCCTGATCAAGGCGGTGCACCGCCGCGCCTTCGGCGTCCACATGGATGTCTGTAACGGCATCAACAGCCCGGAGCGCTTCTACCGCAGCGGTGAGTTCATCACCGAATGCTTCCGCAAGCTCGGCCGCTGGACCGCCTCCTGCCACGCCAAGGACCTCGAATGGAAAGTCGAATTCAACGTTCACTTCAAGGAAGTGATTCCGGGGCGGGGTGGCGTGGACTACCGCGCCTACCTGCGTAACCTGGCCGCGCTTCCGGTGGACGCTCCGCTGATGCTCGAGCACCTCTCCAAGCCCGAGGAGTATGAAGAAGGCAAGCAGCACATCCTGAAGGTCGCCTCCGAGCTGGGCCTGGCATTCGCATGAGCCGCATCCACCTGTTCGAGTTTTTGGATCAGTCCTGGTGTCCCCACGGCATGCGGCAGATGGGAACGGACCTCCTGCAATTCACCTTGACCCTGGGCAATCATTACGCGCCGATGGCGCCCCGATTACGCCGGGCGCTCGAGCGCACAGGCACGCGAAAGATTGTTGACCTGGGATCAGGCAGCGGCGGCCCTTGGTTGCGGCTGCTCCCGATGTTCGAGGAACGCGAAAACTTTCCAGTGGAAGTCTGCCTCACCGACCTGTACCCAAACCTGGAGGCGCTCGCCCGTGCCCGCGCGGTTTCAGGGAACCGGATCAGTTTCGTGGCGGAGCCAGTGGACGGCGCCAGGTTGCCTGGCAGCCTCACCGGGTTTCGGACACTGTTCAGCTCGTTTCACCATTTTCAGCCGGAGAGTGCGCGCGCGATCCTTGAGGATGCCGTCCGCAATCGCCAGGGCATCGGCGTCTTCGAGTTCACCGAGCGGTCACCTCTGGCGATTGGACTGATGTTGCTGTCGCCGCTCGCGCTCTTTGTCGTACCCTTCATAAGGCCCTTTCGTTGGTCCCGGTTACTATGGATGTGGCTCGTCCCCGTGTTCGGCCTCTGGGACGGAATTGTCTCCTGCCTGCGCACCTATTCGCCCGACGAACTGCGCGAGCTGACCGAAGGGATCGGCGCCAGGGACTACACATGGGAGATGGGACTGGACCGGACCGGCCCTTCACCGGCGCCTATCACCTACCTGATCGGCTACCCGACTTGAAGCCCATTCGCCTGCCGGACGGCTCCCAGACGGAAGACACGGTCCCGGAAGACCAGTCGCTGGTGCTCGACAACCCCCAGGGTCTGGTGATTATTTTCGGCTGTGGCCATGCCGGCATCGTCAACACGCTCGAATACGCGCAGACCCAGGTGCGGAAGGCGCCCGTTCACGCGGTGCTCGGTGGATTTCACCTGTTCGAGGCCACGGTGCGCACGGCGCCGGTATGGAGGCCGTGTACCGCCTGCGCCAGGTGATGTTCATCCACCCTACCGCAGCGGCACGGCGTGGCGCTGGATGTACGGCTCGACGTCGGCCGCCGGCGGGCCGATGTAATGGAACGCCTCGGCCCACTGGAGGCCATGTTTCCGGCCAAGCTCGGCATTCGGCTTCAGGACAAACTCCTTGATGTACTGGCGATTGGCTGTGGTGTCGTCGTCGCCGAGCAGCGGCAGACGCAGGTTACGCGCCGCCAGGCTGGCCCTCAGGCGCGCGCCGGTTTCGCCGGCCGGGCCTTGCGCCTTGTTCACCAGCAGCACGTCCACTTTCTTCTCAATGGTCGTGCTGATGTCCACGATGCGGTTCACCTGTTGCGGGCCGCGTGCGAAGTAATACTTTTCCTTCACCGCGTGAGGCTGAAGCCCGGCCACGAAGTGTTCCGGATAATCCTTGGTCCCGCTCGACATCCAGCAGGCCGCCTCGACGTTCCGGGCGGTAACGTAATGGTCGGGGTTTTCTTCGTAATGGCCCCACGGATCGTAGCAGATCACGGTGTCCACCTTGAGCAGGCGGAACACGAAAATCAGCCGCGCCCGGAACTCCAGGTCGGAGATGCCGTCCATGCGGTGGTTCCGGTAGTAGAAATCAAACACCTGTTTCAGGCCCAGCGCGCTCGCCACCTCCTGGTTGTCGCGCTCGTTGGCCAGCACGGTGTCGCCGACGCTGCCGGGGCCGGCGTGGTCGTCGTTCGTGGTGCGGATCAGATGCCCTGTATAGCCCTCGTTGAGAAGCTTGGCCACCGTTCCCGCGGCAAAAATCGGAACGTCGTCGGAGTGCGGCTGGATCACGGCCAGGACTTTGCCCGCGTTGGGCTTTCCCGTAGCCGCCCGTTCGATCACCGGTTGGGGTGCGGCCGTTGTTTCCGCGGCCGGGCTTTGTCCGGCGCCCGTTGCCGGGCCTGGGGCCAACCCGCCGGCGAGCGCCGCGCCGATAAAATCTCTTCTCTGCATTGCTCAATCCCTCCTGTAAATCACAAGCTGCCTATGGTACAAGCAGAGGCAACGGAAGGGTGGACGTTTGAGTCCCGTCGCGCATTTTCAATACGGCTGGTGGTTCGCCCACTGGGGCGAGTTCAGCCGCCGCGAGCGCGCCGCCATCGCGCTGGCCGGCGCCGCGCCCGACCTGGACGGCCTGACCTTCCTGGCCGGCAGCGAGCCCTTTCATCGCTATCACCACATCCTGTTCCACAACGTGGGCGCGACGATGGTCGTCGCCGTCCTGGCCGCCCTGTTTTTTCTGCGGCGGCCTCTCGGCCACGGACTCCGGGTTTCGCTGCTGGTGGTTTTCGCCTTCGCGATGCACGTAGTGGAAGATTTCGTGACTGTGGGCTGGAACCAGTATCCCTGGAAACCCTTCAGCGCCGCGCCCGTCAACCTGGCGGACCATCTGCCCGGTTGGGTGGTGCAGGGCGTGTTTCAGGCCGCGGCAATGCTGTTCATCCTGGCGATGACCGTCTGGATCTATCTCCGCTATCGGCGCACGCCGCTCGAAGTCCTTTCCCCCGCCCTGGACCGCCTGATGGTGGACTATGCCGTGCTCCCGTTTCGCTCGCGCTGCGCGCAATGCGCGCGCCGCGCCCACTTCAGCTGTGTCCGTTGCGCGCGCGTGGTTTGCACCGGCCACGGCAAAGTCGGTCCGGCCCTTGCGCCACGTTGCGCCGCTTGCGCTGGGCCGGTTTGAAGATTGCGCAACAGGGCGGTTAGCCGGCGGGTTCCACTGAGGCATCGATCCCGACGCATCTACCAGCGGGACTCCGCGTCGAATGCTCGCCCGAGCTGCACCGGGTCGCGCAAGAGAATCTTCGCCGCTTCCGGGGTCCGTCGCGCCGCTGCGCTGTAGTGGAATCGCTCCTGATGGATGGCTTCGCGGGTTCCGATTCCCGGCGAGCCGGCGGCGTCCCTGGTGGCCCGTGGTGGGCCGTGTTCGGAAACCACGCGGAGGAACACCATCGCGCCGCGTAAACCATTGTGAGCTAGGGCGATAGTGGTACGCGCGGCTGAAACGCAATGTCCCTGGTGCGCATCTAAACCTTATGTGAGGTGAAGTATGAATAAA
>JBKKAI010000292.1:0-2743 GCA_046714815.1 Terriglobia bacterium
CTGGCTGGACCATCACAATGACTAAAAGTATTTGCTTAAGATTTTTCTTTTCCACACGAAGCACAGGCGCGCCGGGGCGAGCCTGTGCCGGGTTGCGGCAGTTGCAGGTCGGCAAAAACAAATCCATCGCGTTCGCATACCGGGCCGGACTCGACCGGCACCGGACGCCGGAAAACAGGCGCGTCATAGACAAATGTGTGGAACTCACCGTTCTCGCCGCAGGGGTCCACCCCGGGCGGAAGATCACGGAGAAGCGCGGCGTCGAACTCGCGGCCGGCGAAGGAAGCCTCGAGCGCCCTGGGGTTAACGCATACGATTCTGGCGCGCAGGCCCGCGGCGATCATCTCGAGGGCCAGCCGGCCGGTTGGTACCTGCCACATCGGGAAGACCGGGCGCAGGCCGGTGCCGGCAAGCTGGCGCTCGCGATACTGCCGCACGTCCTCCAGAAACAGGTCGCCGAAAGCCATCTCCTCGATGCCTTCGGCGACGGCGCGGGCGATGAGCGCGCGCATGCGCGTTTCGTATTCTGCGTTGGAGCAGGGCCAGGGCAGGGGCACGGCCCACAGCGGGAGGCCCGCCGCCCGGGCCTGCGCTTCCACCAGCACGCGGCGAACGCCGTGCATCGCCACCCGGTCGAAAGCCTCATTCACTGTCGTGACGAGGCCGGCGATTTCCACGCCTTGCCGGCGCAGCAGATGGAGGGCCCAGGCGCTGTCTTTGCCGCTGCTCCAGGAAAGGAGCAGGCGGCTCATTTCTTCAAGTGCGCCGGGGCCCGCTCCGCCAAGTGACCGGCGCGGACCAGCCAGGCATACGCGGTGAACAGCAGCGCGGAGTAAAACAGGTCGCCCGCCAGCGTGCGCCCAAAGAACGGGAGCGCCGCCGCGTAGCAGGCCGCGAGGCCGTCCCAGCTCCGCGCGTAAATGCGGCTGCCCGACCAGACGACGAAGTTGGTGACCAGGAAGAATTGCAGGCTGCACAGGAACGCCGCCGCGCCGATGCGGATCGGACTTTCAGAGGCCCGCAACCACCTGCCGATCACCACGTTCAACAGGAAGCAGCCGTAGATGATCGGCGTTCCCTTCGAGAAGGGGCGGAAACCGTACAGCGCTCCAAGGATCGGATCGGTGGCCGTCATCACCAGCAGCGGCACCAGGTATGCCATCCAGCCGCCGAGCCGCGCGCCGGCGAACAGGCTGCCGCCGCCGACCGGAGTGAAGTTGTAGGGGTGCGGGGCCCGGCGCCCCAGAATGCCAACAACTGTGAGGGTTAACGCCGTGGAAGACGGGGAGGGAAAACGTTTCATGCTCTCCTCCTATCCCGCGCCAGGGGAAATGTAGTTGAGGTTCCCGGCCGGTCTCCTGGCTGATGCCTTACTTCGCGGGCTTGAGCCGCGAAGAGCGCGCCCGCCTTCCCATCCCGCTTTGCGGGACAGTGGCGTTCAGGGCGTGCCGTCGGCAATCACAGTGGCGGGGCCGCGCTGGTTTCGCACCAGCTTCCCGTAACCATGGAACCGTGATTCCCGAGCATGGTAACACAGGTCAAGTTAAGAGTTAAGAGTCAAGAATTGCGGAGCCGATCTTAACTCGATCCTTCAGCGGACGGTGATGAAGGCGGAGGTGGGACGCCACTGGAACGTGCCGCTGACGCGGACGCCGATTACCTCGACGGTGCCGCGCGTGGTCGGAACCGGAAGGGGGATGGTGGCGCGGCCCGATGAGTCAAGGGTAGAGAAGCGCGTGGCCACGAACCGCTTCTTGTTGTCCAGGAGCGCGCGCAGGTCAATCGTCTTGCCGGCCAAATCGGGGCAGTGAATCGCATAACTGCCGCCGGGAGACACCTCGTCACGATCGAATGTAAAGCGGACCGGAGCGCCTGGCAAGGCGGCGTCCTGGCGGCCGGGCTTCACCGCCACCAGCATGGCCACGGGATCGCCGGTGCGCTGGTAGAACGAGCGGACCGGTTGCGCGTGCATGCCGGCGGCGGCCAGCGCGCGCTCGAATATGTCGCGTACCTGCGGGAAAATGTCGAGCCCTTCATGGTGGAAAAGAAACAGCACATCGGCCCGCTCGAAAAAAGGAAGGAGGCGCGCGACATGATCGGAATCCGTGGCACTTCCCGCCGGTGATGGTGCAAAGACGACACCCGAAAAGAAATCATTCTGGGCGACGCGTCCGCCGGTGAGCAGCAGCAGCGGCAGGCTGAAGCCCCAGTCCATGTTGACGACGAGCGCGGGGCGCTGCCGGTCGAGGTGCCGCGCCAGGTCGTAAATGGCATCGCTCCAGGCGCCGACGCCGCCGGTCTGGCGGAACGCGGCCAGGTATTTGGCGCACCATCCGACCTGGACCACGAGCAGCACCGCGAGCGCCAGCGAGAGGGCACGGCGCGCAATGAGCGCGCCGAGTGAAGATGAAACAGCGGGCAGGATGCCCGCGCTTCCAGGACCGGGCGGCGCGAAAGCGGCGGCGGCGGCTGCGGCGCGGCGCCAGAGCCACGCGCCGGCCGCGGCCACAGCCAGGTGCGGCAGCGGATACGCCAGCGCGTAATGGTGCGCGCCGCCGCCGGACTGCGCGAGCGGCAGCATCTGCGCCCACATCAGCAAGCTCACAAGCAGCGGGAATGCAATCCCGCGGGCCGCCGGGTCGCCGGCCGCAACCGTCCAGACCGCCACCAGGAACGCGGCGGCCATCGCCCACGGCAGCAGAGTCCCGGCAGACGGCCCGAACATCGCCACGCCGTCCAGGGC
>JBKKAI010000293.1:0-3260 GCA_046714815.1 Terriglobia bacterium
GGCTGATTCAGCGCCGCCGCTCCAGATGTAAAGAGGCGCTCACTTATAGCGACGCGGATTCCGGGAGTCAGCGCTCGGGCCGCGACCCGGAGCTTTCGCTCCGGTTCGCAGGCGCTGGTCGGCGAAGTCCAGGAAGCGTTCCCAATCATAGGCGGTAACGTCGTGCTTGCCGGCGCGGATGTGGTAGCCCATCGTGTTCATGATGGGCTGATGGACCGCCGGCATCTCCCCGGCGCCCAGGCCGGACGTGCCCAGCAGCCGGTAGACCGGCTCGGCGTGCCTGGCGCCCAGAAACTCGCCACGCGGGTCGGCCCACAGGTCTTCCTCCGCGCTGGCGATATACACCGGCCGCGGAGCGATCAACGCGATCAGCGCGTGCTGGTCCACCGGCAGCGCATTTTCATTATCGTTATACTTCCGGAAGTTTTCACAAAACCAGTGCGGAAAGGAAGTGTTGATGTGCTTGACCGTTTCGCCGAACACACGCCGGCTGAGGGCAGCGCCGCCGCAGCCGGAGTTGTTGGACACAGCCAGCGCGAAGCGGGTGTCCTGGGCGGCGGCCCAGAGCGCGGCCTTGCCCAGCCGCGAGTGACCCATCACCGCGACGCGGCGATGATCCACGTCCTGATCGGTGGCAAAGTAATCAAGAGCGCGGCTCAGCCCCCACGCCCAGGCGCCGATCGCGCCCCACTCGTCCGCGGCAGGCCTCGTCTGGCCGGGCCGGTAGAACAGAGGATGAACACCGTTCTGAAAACCGTCGTCGTAATCCGGGTCGAGATCGCCGTAGTAAATGGTTGCCAGGCCGTATCCGCGCGCCAGGATCCTCTCGACCGGCCAGCGCCCGGCCGCGGCGCCGCGTGATTTCTCCGTTGCGCGATTGTTTTCGACGCCCTGGCCGGGGTTGCCGCGGATCCACTGCCTCGACAGCGTGATTCCCGGGTCGGAATGCACGGACTGGTTTCCCCCGAAGTTGAGCCCCAGGAATAACGGCACGGGCCGGACAGCCCTGGCCGGCAGGTAGAGCAGAATGTCCATCTTCTGCCCGTCTCTCTTGCCGGCAAAGAAGACCGAGACTTCTTTGCGTACTGCTTCTCCGGCCAGGGCCCTCTTCTCGACCGACGTCACCTCGAAAGACAGGGCCGGCGGCGGCCCGGGGCTGCGCCCATACACATGGGTCTCGAAAAGCCTCAGGATTTCCGGCCGCCGCCGGGCCCAGCCCTCCGCCGTGGCCACTCGCTCTCCGCCGGTGGTCACCAGCGGATCGGGCAGCGTGTACTTCGGCACTTTCGCCTCGTCGTAGTTGACGTCGGGACGCTGCGCCACGCCCGCCGACATCACCAGCAACGACATCACCAGCAACGGCAACCGCCGCCACACCGAATGGAACCGATGCATGGTAATCACCCGGGATGATTATGCCACGTGACGCAAGCCTGCTGAGCAGGCTGCTGAAAAACTCGCACAGGCTGGAAAGCCTGTGCCACATGAGCAGCGGATTACCGGCGTTTCTCGTCGTAGAAGAAGATGTTGAGCATCATGGCGATGCCGCCGCCGGCCGCGACGATGAAGAACAGGATGGCGAGGCCGGGGTAGCCCAGGATGCGAAAGCGGGTGGGCACCTGCATCAGCATCGCCGCGCCCACGATTAACGCCGCCAGCAACAAGCCGATGGTGATGCGGTTGGCGATCTTCTGCAGTCCCTCCATCAGGTGCGTTTCGTCAATCGCGTTGACCTTCACTTCCAGGCGGTTGTTGGCTACCGAGTCCAGTATCTTGTTGATGCGGCCGGGCAGCCGCTCAACGAAATCCTTGGTCTCAATGAGCCGCGCGAACAGGTTGCCGGGGGCCAGGCTGCCGGTCATGCGGCGGCGCATGATCTCGACCGAGTTGCGGCGCACGGCGGCGTTCGGATCGAAGTGCGGGTCCAGCGTGTTGGCCACCTGGTCGAGGTTCAGCAGCGTCTTGCCCAGCATCATCAGTTCGGCCGGCGGGCGGATGCCGTGTTCCCCGGACACGCGCGTGAGCTCCAGCAGGGTGCGGCCCACCGCGATCCGGCCAACGGTGACGTCCTGGTTGCGCGTAACGAAATCGGCGGCGGCGCGGCGGAACGCCTGTTCGTCGAAGCCCTCTTTCACCTCGCCGACGCTGATGGCCACCGTAGCGGCGTCCTCCGCGCGGCCTTCGCTCATGGCCAACAGGAGCTGCAGCAGCTTTTCCTGCATGCCCGGCGAGATGCGCGCCGTCATGCCCAGGTCGAGCAGCGCGATGTCGCCCTCGCCGGTTAAGAAGACGTTGCCGGGGTGTGGGTCGGCGTGAAAAAATCCGTCTACCAGGATCTGCTGCAGGTAGGCGCGGAACAGCTCTTCGGCCAGCGCGGCGCCGTCAATCTCGATGCGCACCACAGGGCTCAACGCGGTGATCTTCGTCCCGCGGATCAGGTCCATCGTCAGCACGCGCGCCGTGCTGTAGTCTTCCACCGGCTGGGGCACCACGATGCGGCGGAACCCTTCCATGTTCTTACCCATCTGTTGCAGGTTCAGCGCTTCGTTCCGGTAATCGAGCTCGCGAAACAGGCTTTTGCGGAACTCCTCGAGCATTCGCTGGAACTCGTAGCGCCGGCCGGTCTCGGTATGCCCGTCAATCACACCAGCGATCTCCATCATCGCTTCCAGGTCGTCAACGATTCGCCCGCGGATTCCAGGACGCTGCACCTTCACCGCCACCGGACGGCCGCTGCGCAGCACCGCCGAATGGACCTGCCCGAGCGAAGCGGCAGCCAGCGGCTTGGCCTCAAAGTGGGCGAACGCCTTGGAAATTCTCACGCCCAACTCGGCCGTGACGGTCTGCTCCACTTCGGTGAACGGGAAGGGCTCGACATTGTCCTGCAGGCGCGCCAGCGCTTCCACGTAGGGCAGCGGCAGGATGTCGGCGCGCGTGGAAAGAAGTTGGCCCAGCTTGACGAAGGTCGGCCCCAGCTTCTCCAGGTCCGCGGCCAGTTCTTTCGCTTCCGGACAGGCCGGCTGGCCATTGCCGCCCGCTTGGTCTTGGATAGACTCTGCGCCGTCAAATTCCGCGAGACCCGCCCGTTTCACCAAGTCGGATCGGCCATACTTCATGAACAGGCGGGCTATGTCGCGGTAGCGCTTGATGTGCTCTGTCTTCAGGGAAATCGCCATAACTTCTGGGCCACCCGCAGTGGCCCTAAGCCAGAGAGAGCAATTCGAAGGCCAACTCTCACCGCCGGCCTGAGTTGTAGAATG
>JBKKAI010000294.1:0-4333 GCA_046714815.1 Terriglobia bacterium
GCCGCCCGGTAGACGTCCGGCGCTTTGCGGGCCACCTCCAGCAGCTTGGGAAAAAACCACTCCGCCGAGATCGCGCCGCCGTAGTTGGCCAGGAAGGTTTCGTGGCGGCGCCGAGCCACTTCGGTGACGCGCTCGGCGTCGGCCTGCGCGGCATGGTGCTTCCACAGCTTGACGTAGGCGTGCGGGTTGCGCTGGAACTTCGAGCGGAAACAGAGCGGGCGCCCGTCCGCTTCCACCGGCAACACCGTGCAAGAGGTGAAATCCACTCCGATGCCGGCCACCTGTCCGGCGCCGATGCCCGTTTCGTGCAGCAATTGGGGGATCGCCTGCCGCAGGAACGCGAGATAATCGCCGGGATCCTGGAGCGCGCTGTCATGGTCGAGCGCGACGCCTTCGAGCTCGCGCTCGATCACTCCGTGCGGGTAAGGGAAGACAACGGAGCCGGCTTCTTCGCCGCTTTCGGTCGCAACCAGCAGCGCGCGCGCCGATTCGGTGCCGAAATCCAGGCCCAGGGCGTAGTAAACCATCCGCCGATCATAACTTTTGAACCTCGAACTTGGAACGTGGAACTTGGAAACGAAGAACTTTCTCAGAGCGGAGGGGCGGAGAAATAGCCTTTTTTCGCGCGAATCTTCACATCTTTCAGATGGGAGTCAACCTTGATTTCGCGGAAGCTGCCGTCGGCGGCCGGATTGGGCGGGCGGTAGCCGATCGTGTACTGCAGATCCAGCTCCTTGTTGATGCGCGCCAGCGCCAGCGCCAGGTTCGCCGCCGCCTCGCCGGCATACTTGCCCGTCCCCGCTTCGTACACGGCGTTCTGGTTGCCGATCTGTGTGCGGGACAAGTAGCCGGTGGCGTAATCGGCCGAGGGTGGCTTCTTCCACGGGTAGACAACGGCGCCGCCGGTCTCTTCGGTCAGATGCTCCAGCACCTTGTCGCCGGGGCTGGTGCTGCCGTAGCTCACCGTACTGATGGCGTAGATGGTCACTTCGGCGCGCCGCGCCATATCCACCACCTGTTCGATACTGTACCGGCTGGCATCATCCTCGCCGTCGGTAATCAGCACCAGCACGCGCCGCACGCCGTCCGGCTCCACCTCCCGCAGCAGCTTGTCGCGGCAGGACTGGTAAATCGCGTCGAAAAGCGCCGTGCCACCGCCAACCTTGAGCTTGCGCACCGCGTCGGCCAAATCGTTGGGATCGCTGGTGAAGTCCCTGACCAGGTCCTTGGTGGTGTCGAAGGTCATCAGGAACATCTTGTGTTTGGTCTTTTCGCCCAGCAGCGCGTGGACAAAATCAATCGCCGCTTCCTGCTCGGCTTTGAACATCAGGCGGACGCTGTTGCTGGTGTCCAGCAGCAGGCCGGCGCGGACCGGCAACTGCGTCACCGGCGTGAAAAAATCAATCGGGACCTTCTTGCCGTTTTCATACACGCTGAAATCCGACTGCACCAGGTTGGTGACGAAGCGATCTTTGTCGTCGGTGACAATGAAGGGCACGTGAACGCGCTCGACGCGGACACGGATATCGGGCGGCTGTTGGCCCGCAGCCGGCGCCTGCTGGCTCGGCGCCGCCTGGCTGCCGGCGGGCGGAGCCTGCGCCGGGCACACCACCGCACAGACTGCGGCTAACGCCAGAATCGAAACCGGAATGCGGACGAACCCACTGACGACGCGGTCCATGGGGCTTCAACTCAGAATACCCACGATTGTAACACAAGCACGAGCCGCGCCGGCCAGTGGAACGACGGTTACAGGCGGCCCATCACCAGCAGAATGATGAGGATTAACACGACCAGACCGATTCCGCCGCTCGGACGGTACCCCCAGCTCCGGCTATGGGGCCAAGCGGGCAGGGCGCCGAGTAGAATAAGAACCAGAATGACCAGAAGGATGGTACCCATATACTTTCTCCTTGCCCCCTTCTCGCTTCACCTAAGATAGACGTTTGGCGACTGGCTCCGGTTACTGCTTCTGCACGCGGGTGCTCCTGCCACGGCCTTTCTTTACGGGAACGGGTGGCGGAATGCTCCCGGCCGCCGGCAGCGGTTGCTCGACGAGTTTCACCCGGCCGAGTTTTTCCGACGCCTTCAGGTAAGCCATCAGATCATCGAGGGGCAGCGGCTCGAACTCTCCGGAAAGGAAATCACGGATTTCGAGAACAGTTTTTTTCCTGCCCAACAGGATGCCCAGTTCGGCGGCCATATGCTGCGGCACCTTGGCGAGGCCGGACTGGGCGGCCTGCCGCTGGTCGGCGGGCAACCGGTTGAGCGCCGCCTGCGCGGCCCCCAAGCCACCGCCGCCGCCGCCGGCGGGACCCACACGCTCGGCCACCGTTCGCATCGCCAGCTTTTCGGCATCCGAGAGCGATGGTTCCGCAGCCTGGCCGGTGGGCGCGCCGCGCATTTCGTCCTGCATCTGGTAGTAGGCCCGTGTCTCGTTTTCGAGCGCGATGGCGCGCTGCGCGATCAGCGACTCGAGGCCGGCCAGTTTCTTCTCCCCCTCGGCCCGGCCGGCGAACAGGACCGCCGCCGAGCGCAGTGCTGCCTTTTCGACATCGGCCTGGTGACGAACGGCGTTGCGCGCCTCGCGATAGGCGGCCGCGAGCGCTGCTCCATCGCCGGCGTCGGCCATGTATCCCAGCCCTTTCCGCTCTGCCTGGCCCATTCGCTCGGCGCCGCGCGCCAGTGTCTCGGCCGCCACGCGCGCGCCCATCTGGTCATCGGCCGACGCCAGCACGCTCATCGCCGCCGTCCCCACCACCGCCACGCGTTTGAACTGGGTCGAGTCCAGCTTGTCGGGAGTGTCCTGCGACGAGTGGTACCACATGTCGGGCCAGGTGACGAAGATCACCGCGGGAATCCCCTGGTTCAGGTAGACGGCGTGGTCGCTGGCGCCGTAGTGCTTCTCGATGCGGATGTAGAACGGGTCGAAGCTGCCGTTGGGCGCCACCACCGGCAGCGTGAAGCGGTAGCCGTGATGCCGGTAGCGCACCCGCTCGCGGTTCAGGTCGGCTACGAACTCCATCACGCTGGCGCTGAGGTCATTCAGGAACGACGGAAATGTATCCGGCGTGCGGTGCAGCGTCCAGAAGCTGGCGCTGGCGCGCAGGTTCAGCCCCTCCATGTCGAAGTTGAGATCGGCGATCAGCTTCTGCCGGACATCTTCGTGCTTGCGCAGCCAGGCGGTGGTGCCGCTGATCTCCGGGACCCAGAGGAAATGGATCGTGCGGCGCGGGCGCGGCAGCTTGCCCTCGGCCACCAGCCGGAGGAGCGCGCGGCCCATCTCGAGCGTGACGGCGCAGCCGGAGTTGTCGTCGTTGGCGCCTTGTTTCTGATAGCCCTCATAGAGATGCGCCGAAATCATCACCGCCTGGCCGCCGCTCGATCCGTCGCCGGGGATGGTGGCGTGGACCATCTCGAGCTCACCGGGGAACTGGTCTGCCTTCACCAGCGACCGCAGCGTCACGTTTTCGCCGCGCGCCAGCCGGGCCGCCAGCTCGCGGCCGGCGCGCGGCGCGATGGACCAGCCGAACCCGACCTTCTTTTCCTGCGGCGCGGCGGCCGCAAGGCTCTGTGTAAGAATCTGGTCGGGAAAGCTGTCGGCGCGCAGCGAGCTGTAACTGAGCACGCCGGCGGCGCCGCGGTCGAAAACCGCCAGCCGCTGCAGGGTCGAGGCCGATGCCGACCCCAGGACGATCTTGCCCGCGACATCCTTGCCCGCATAGTCTTCGGCTCGCCCGCCGCCGCCCAGGTCCACCAGCTCGGCGGTCACCTCGCCCGATTCGCTGCCGGAGATCACCGAGACAGCCACGTCGTGGACGTCGTAGAGCTTCTGCTCCTCGGGGCGGACCATCCACAGCTCGGCCTGCGAAGCGTGCCAGATCGGGGCGGGGGAAGGGTAGGACTCGATCTCCACGTCGCTGAAGCCATACTCGCGCGCGAAACGGGCCATCACTTCGCTCTCGCGGAAGCGGCCTTCGTACTCGGCGCGCGATCGCACGCGCGGGTAGGGCGCCAGTTCCAGGGTGTGGTGCAGCGCGCGCTCTCCCGACGCCTCGTTGATGATGGCGCGCATCTGCGCCCAACTGAGCAGCGTGCGGTCCTCGCGCTCCTGGGCCGGCAGCCAGAACGCCGCCAGCGCCGCCAGAGTCCCGATCGAAATCCGTTTCATCGGCTGTTCCTCGCGCTGTGCATCCTACCACCTCCGCCGGGCTCCAGAAAAAACCGATGCCCGACCGTCGTGACACGCTCGGCCAACGCCGGCAGCTTTCGATGTCCATGTTTCCGGCGGCGATGGGGTCGGCGATTCGCAAGGTCGCCACCACATGGATAC
>JBKKAI010000295.1:0-6648 GCA_046714815.1 Terriglobia bacterium
GTCCCAGGCCACCCAGATTGCGCCGCTGCTGTCGGCGGCCAGCGACGGCTCCCAGTCATTGGCCGCGCCGTCGCTCACCGGCACGTCGGCGCCCCACCGCCCGCCGCTCAGGCCCTTGAGAAAAATCCGCGACGTGCGCCCGCGAAAGCCCTGCCACGCCACCCAGATGTTTCCGCGCTTGTCGGAGACTACGCGATGGAAGATATCCGGCAGCGCATGGTTGGTCAGGCGCTCGAGCGCGCCCCAGCGCCCATCTTCCCACGCCCGGGCATAGAGGTCCCAGTTGCCGTCCACCTGCGCCGAGTAGATCACCCAGGGCCGGTTTCCGCCGTCCACGGCGACCTGCGGCATCCAAACGTCACCGGAATCCTGCGGCAGCGGCAGCGCGTTGGACCAGCGGTTGTTGCGAAAGATACGGAACTCGATATCGTCCCAGCGGTCGTGGTAAGAGGCGAAGGTGGCGTAAACGGCGCCGTCGGCGGCCGCGGCAATCGAGGGAAAATCATCCTCCCGGAACTGCACGCCGAGATTTACGGCATCGGGCAGCAGCATCGCGCGCAGGCCGCCGCTTTCGACGGCGCGTCCCAGCGCCAGATCGGCAACGCGGAACGAAGTCGCGCCCACGCGCAACGCCCCCGCGCCGCTTCCCTGCACCAGCAGCCCGTTGTCGCGGTACTTCTGCGCCGAGTCGAGCTCGCCGCCTTCAACCGTGGCCCGCAGGTCGGGGCCTCCTGTCACCAGCACGGTGAAGCCATTCAGCCGCGGCGGGCGGGCCGCGGTAATCGCCTGTGGCGCGGCGATGGTGTACTTCCACACGCCCAGCGCCAGTAAAATAGTCGTAAGAGCAATCGCCAGTCTGCGCACGGGTCGCCTCCGGGCGCGCCGAAAATGGTACGCGCCCGCGCACAGTTAACCACAAACCGCGGAGGTAGCACAGGCATTCCTGCCTGTGCCGTCCTCCGCGATCTGCGGGCGCCAATCGGTTTTTATCGGATAGCGAGCGTCGCGGTGTTGCTCGGGATGCCGCGCTGCGTCAGGACCAGCGATACGGCCCCGCCCGCGGCGACTCCCGCCGGAATGCGCACGTTCACCTGGTAGAGGCCCACGAAGTTCGGCGCCAGGCCGGCAAACTCCACCGTGGCGTCCACGCCCCCGACGGTGACGGCAATCTCGCCGCCGGGTACGCGGGCCAGCGGCTCGGCAGCCGGGGCGCGCAGGCCGGAACCCACCGCGGGCTGCGTTGCGCCGAGTCCGGTCATGAACACCTGCACTACTTCGCCGGCCGCCACCGCCGCGGATCCGTCCGCCAGGCGGCCGTCCGCGGTCAGGATCGCGCCCTGTCCGCTGCCCTGCTGGTTGATGGTAAAGATTCCGGGCGAGCCGGCGGCAACGTTCACGGTTTGCGTTGCGCTCAAATTGCCGCCCCGCCGGACCTGTACCGTGGCCGAGCCTGGCAGCAGGGTGAACGGCGCCTGGGCATTGATCTGGCCGGCGGAGACGAAGAACAGCGGCGCCGCGACGCCGTTGATCAACACGCTGGTGTCACCCAGCGTCGTGGGCAGCGGCACAGACGAGGCCCCGGTAGTGGCTCCCGCCAGGTTGGTGCCGAAGATCGCGATAATCGCGCCAGGCGCCACCGCCAGGCCGCTCTGGAAGCTGGCGCCGTTCACCGAGGAGTTCGCCGGCAATATCGGGCTGGGTGTCGGCAGCGGCGTGGTGGTCCCGGTGAGGCGCCGGAGGCGATGATTGCGCGCGTCGGAGATCAGCAGGCTGCCGGGCGAGCCCAGCGCCACGCGGTAGGGGAAGTTCACCGCCGCGCTCGTGCCGGGTCCACCGTCGCCGGAAAAGCTGTCGCTGCCCGTTCCGGCGATGGTCGTGATGCTCAGGTTCGCAACCTGGCGCACGCGGTTGTTCGAAGCGTCGGCGATAAACAGGTTCCCGGCGCCGTCCACCGCGACATCGGATGGGAAGTTGAGTCTGGCGGTGAGCGCCGCGCCGCCGTCGCCGGAGAAGCCGCCGGTGCCGTTGCCGGCCACCGTGCTGTTGATGCCGTCGGCGCCCACGCGCCGGATGCGGTGATTATCCGCGTCGGCAATGTACAGCACGCCGGCCGCATCCACCGACATCCCCAGAGGCGTGGACAATTGCGCGCTGATGGCCAAACCGCCGTCACCCGAAAAGCCTGCTACGCCGTTGCCTGCCACCGTCGTGATGATCCCATCGGCGCCGACTCTGCGGACGCGATGGTTCGGGCTGTCGGCGATAAGCAGATTGCCGAAAGCGTCGAGAAACACGCCGACCGGCCGGTTGAGCTGCGCAGCGATGGCCTGCCCGCCGTCCCCGGAAAAACCCTGGACGCCGGTTCCGGCGAACGTGGTGATCGTGCCGTTCGGCGCCACGCGCCGGACGCGCCGGTTGCTCGCATCGGCGATGTAAATCGTCCCCGCGGAATCCACCGCGATTCCCGTGGGATCGTTGAGCGACGCCAGAATCGCCGGGCCGCCGTCACCCGAAAAACCCGCCACGCCGTTGCCCACCACCGTACTGACCACGCCGTTCGACGTGACTCTGCGGATGCGCTGGTTGCCGCGGTCAACGATGTAAAAGTTGCCGCTGCCGTCTATGCCGGAGCCATAGACCAGGTTAAAAGAGGCGTTGATCGCCGAACCGCCGTCGCCGCTGAATCCCAGCACTCCACTTCCCGCCAGAGTGGTGATGGTGCCTTGGGCGTTGGCCGCTGGAACGCCCAGCGCCAGCGCCGCCAACACGATTACCAGGCCGCTGAAAACTGATCCACTGCTGAAACGAGTCGTTCTCATTCTTTCCTCAATGCGCTTCTATGGGAATGCACACACACAGAGCCCGTACCGGACGCTCCAGGTGCACGTAGACTTCCAAATTGCTTTTCTGGCGTAAACGATTGAAGATAAGCAAGCTACTCAGGCCGGGACTCGCGAAACACGAGGTGTCCGGACGGAGGGCAGGAAGAATCCCGGTTCCTAACTCGACACTCGTGGCCCAGGCTCGCTGCGGCGAGCCGCCCGTGGCGGTTCCCTGGCCCGCATGGTGAAAGGAGTTTTTAACGTGCCGAATCGCGCCGTTTTGCTTGTTGTTTATCTGGCCCTCAGCGCCGCCTGCGCCGCGGCTTCGACCAACTTCGATGTGCAGAAAATCGCCGACGGAGTCTATGCGGCCATTGTCCGGCCCGGCTCGCCGGTGGGATCGAATGCGGCCATCATCGTGACCGGAGAAGGGGCGCTGATCGTGGACACCCACCTGCGGCCGTCGTACGCGCGCGAGCTTCTGGCGGAAGTGAAGAAGCTGACGCCGCTGCCGGTGCGCTACGTAGTGAACACCCACTGGCATAACGACCACACGCAGGGTAACCAGGCCTACTTCAACGCCTTCCCAACCCGCACGGAATTCCTCGCGCACACCACCACGCGGCGTGACATCCTGGGCAAAGCCATCCCCAGCATCCGCGAGCAGATCCAGGGACTGCCGGGACAGTTGCAGAAACTGGAGCAGCAGTTGAGCGGCGCCGCCGAGGCCGACCGGGCGCGCATCCGCACGCAGATTGAGAACACTCGCGCCTACCTTGAAGAGCTGCGGCAGATCGAAATCTCGCTGCCCACCCTGACTTTCGACCGCAGCCTGCTGCTGCATTCCGGCGGCCGCGAAATCCGCATTCTCTACTTCGGCCGCGGGCACACCGCGGGCGATGTCGTCGTGTTTCTCCCCAAGGAGCGCCTGGTCATCACCGGCGACCTGCTCACCAGCGGCATCCCGTTTTATCGCGACGCCTATCCCTCGGAGTGGGCGCCCACTCTTAAAGCCGTCGCCTCGCTGGAGTTTGACCAGGTGGTGCCCGGGCACGGCCCGGTGCAACAGGGCAAGGCGCAGCTCCACAAGCTGATCGCCTTCATGGAAGAAATGGTTGCCGGCATCAAGAAGCTGGCCGCGGCGGGCCGCACCCTGGAGCAGGTCAAGGCCGAACTCGATCTGTCAAAGTTCAAGGGCGACTTCCCGAACTTCGCCGGCGGCTCGGCCTTGGCCGTCGAGCGCGCCTACGCCGAAGCCACCGGCCGCATCCGCGACTGATGTGGCACAGGCATTCTTGCCTGTGCGCGGGTTTCGCAGTGGCACAAATTGCACTATGTGCTCACGCGGCTATGCTCGGACAAATGGCAGATCGAACGACCATCAATGTCTCCCTGACGCCCCTGCTCCCACCCGGCTGTGCGTTTCCTATTTCCGGCGCGGGCCGATGGCGTACAAGTGCCCTGCCGTGCGGATGAAGACCTGGCCGTCGGAGATGGCCGGCGAGCTGAGGCAGTAATCGCTTAACGCGTTCTCGGCGATCACTTCGAACTTCGGCCCGGCGCGCAGCACCGTGGTCATGCCTTCCTCGCTGGTGATGTAAATCTTGCCGTCGGCGAGCACCGGCGAGGCGCTGTAGGTGCCCGGCCGGATCCGCTGCCCACCCCAGATCTCCTGGCCGGACCCGGCGTCGAGGCACCAGAGGATGCCGCGGTCATTCACGACGTAAAAATACTTGCCGTCGGTGACCGGCGTCGGCACGTCGGGACCGTTCTGGCTTGCCCAGGCGCGGTGCGACTGCGTGATATCGCCGCGCCCTCCGGCGCGAATCGCCACCAGCGGCCGCACCCGGCTGGGCGCATAGACCATTCCATCCATCACCACCGGCGAAGCGACCACGCGATTGAAGGGGTTGTTCTCCGGGTTCATGCCGTTGTTCCGCCACAATTCCCTGCCGGTGGCCGGGTCGTGCCCGGTGACGCAGTCGCCGCCGCTGATCACGATCTCGACACTCGATCCGCTTCGCAGCACCGCCGGCGTGGTGTAGAAATCGGGCGACTCCTGGATCGCCTCTGTGCGCCGCTCCACGCGCCAGACGTTTTTCCCCGTCAGCTTGTTGATCCGCATCACGTAGGACGGGTCGTCGGTCTTCATCCCGTGCAGCACCTGGACGTACAGCGAATCCTCGTGCAGCAGCGGCGATGATGCATAGCCCCAGTTCAGCCCGAACGGTCCATACTCTTTCTGCAAGTCGCGCCCCCACAGCTCGTTGCCCTGGAAATCGAAGCCCTTCAGCACCCCGGTTCCGGTCATCACCCAAACGTTCTTTCCGTCGGTGACCGGTGAGGGCGAAGACATGTTCTGTTTCTGCATCTTGGTGTTGCCGCCGCCGAGCCTCCGCTTCCAGATCACGGCCTGCTTGTGGCGATCCACGCACCAGAGGTAAAGATCGCTGCCCTCGGCGACGTTCAGAAAAATCAGGTCGCCCCAGACGATGGGCGTGGCGCCGCTCCAGCTCGGCAGCGCGAGCTTCCAGGCTATGTTTTCGGTGGAGCTCCAGCGCTCCGGCAGCTTTTTCTCGTGGCTGATGCCGTTCAGATCCGGGCCGCGCCACTGCGGCCAGTTGTCGGCCGCCGCCGGCGCCGCCGCCAGTGCGAAAAACAGGGCCAACCAGCCGGTGTGCTTATTCGGCATTCGGTATCACCTGCGGGCCTTCGGGGATCACTGCCAGGCGCGCCTCTGGGCCGTACTCGTCGAGCAAATCGCGGACCGTCGCGGCGATATCGCCCGTTGGCAGCAGGTGTGCGCCGCGCACCTCGTCCTCCGGCAGCGACGAATACAGGTAAACACGGCTCTTCAGCAGCAGGCGCGCGAGAATCTGCACCTGCCACTGGTCCTGCACCAGGAAATCGGGCTGCTCGATCATCTCCAGCAGCTCGCGCGGCGTGGATCGGGCGCGCAGCAGGTCGCGGAACTGGCCCTCGGGCGGAACGCCGTGCGAGCATTCGGCCGCCATCACGACCGCGCCGCCGCGGCGCACCACGCGCCCGGCCGTCTCCATTCCCTTCACCGCCTGGTAAAGGTTCAGGTCCAGCGGGAAGCCGGAGTTGGTGGTGACCACGATGTCGAAGGGCTGCTCGACCGGCTGCATCGAGACCGAGCGCGCGAACTCGCAGCCGCAGCGGTGCGCCTGGAACACGTCGCCGGCGAAGACCCCGGTGATCTGCCGCTTGCGGTTCAAGGTGACGTTCAGCGTGAAGCACGGCCCCACCATTCCAGCGATCTCTTTCATCTCCTGGTGAATGGGGTTGCCTTCGGTGACCGCGTAGGTGGCTTTCGAGTGCCCGATCATCGGCGCGGAATGATTTCGCAGGATGTTGTCGAAGGCCGCCATGCCCAGCAGCACGGCCTTCGGACCGCCGGAGAAGCCGGCGAAGAAGTGGGGCTCGATGAAGCCGGTGAGTATCTTGACATCGGCGCGGAGGAACTCGGCGTTGATCTTCACCGTGTTGCCGAACGAGCTGACACCCACCTGTTGCATGCCGGACTGCGCGCGCGGGTCGTGCTGCACGATGCGGTAGCCATTCAGGATCTCGCGGCCCAGCATGCGCTCCAGCTCTTCCGGAGTGTTGGGGCGGTGCGTTCCCACGGCGTTGATCAGGGTGATGTTCTCGCGCGGCACGTGCCCGATCTCTTCGAGCAGCACCGGCAGCACGCGCTCGCGCGGCATCGGCCGCGTGATGTCGGGGAACACCACGGCGACGCGGTCGGTGGCCCGCACCGTCTCGGCCAGCGGCGGCGCGCCGATCGGCGCGCGCAGCGCGGCCC
>JBKKAI010000296.1:0-3234 GCA_046714815.1 Terriglobia bacterium
TACATTTTTTCTTTGCGCCTGCGCCTGTAGCACAGGCATTCTTGCCTGTGCCGTGTTTTCAGCGGCTGTCACAAGTAACAGGCAACAATGCCTGTCCTACATGAAAAACCTGGCCATCCTCGGCAGCACCGGCTCCATCGGGCAGAACACCCTGCGCGTGGTGGAAAGCTTCCCGGAACGATTCCGCGTGGTGGGCATGACCGCCGGCAACAACCTGGATCTGTTGGCAGACCAGGTTCGCCGCTTTCGCCCCCGTGCGGTCTCTATCCGCGAAGAGACGAATCGCGCCGCCCTCCGCCGGCGTCTTATAGAGCGTGGCATGGGGGAGCGCGACCTGCCGGAGCTTTTGAGCGGTTGCCCGGGCATGGTAGCGGTGGCTTCAGCGGTGGAAGTTGATATCGTCGTTTCGGCGACAGTGGGCGTGGCGGGCCTGCCCGCGACCCTGGAAGCGGTCCGCAGGGGGAAGCGCGTAGCGCTGGCAAACAAAGAAGTTATGGTTGCCGCCGGGGAGCTGGTAACGGCGGCGGCGGCCGCTTCCGGCGCCGAGATTCTCCCCGTGGACAGCGAGCACAACGCCTTGCATCAGTGCCTGCGCGGCGGCCGGCGCGAGGAGGTCCGGCGGTTGATCCTGACCGCCTCCGGCGGGCCGTTTCTCCATGCCTCGGCGGAAGAGCTCGAACAGGTGACTCCGGAGCAGGCCCTGCGCCACCCCACATGGCGGATGGGAAACCGTATTACCATTGATTCGGCCACTTTGATGAATAAGGGTTTTGAGGTGATTGAAGCGCGCTGGCTGTTCGGCTTTCGTCCCGGCCAGGTGGATGTTTACATCCATCCGCAGTCCACTGTGCATTCGCTGGTGGAATTTGTGGACGGCTCGCTGCTGGCGCAGCTTTCGGTTACCGACATGCGCCTTCCGATTCAATACGCGCTCACTTACCCGGAACGCGCCGTGTCGGAGAACCATGCGCTGGGCCTGGAGGCGCTGCGCCGGCTCGAATTCTCTGCGCCCGACCGCCGCCTTTTCCCGTGCCTGGACTTGGCCTACGAGGCGCTCGCGGCGGGTGGGGCCGCCGCCTGCGCGCTCAACGCCGCCGACGAAGTAGCCGTCCAGGCATTTCTGGAGCGCAAGATCGGCTTTTCCGGCATCCCCCGCGTGCTCCGGCAGACGGTGGAGAAGGTCGGGCCGCGTCCGGCCGCCACCCTCGAACAGATTCTGGAGTGCGATCAAGAAGCCCGGCGCGTGGCGCTCGACGCCGTAAATCACGGAGTTAACAACTAAAATGACGTTTGTCATCCTCACTAATGTTCTGGCGGTCATCGGCGTCCTGGGCGTGATGATCCTGATCCACGAGCTCGGCCATTTTATGGCCGCGAAATGGTTCGGGGTGCGCGTCGAGACGTTTTCACTCGGCTTTGGAAAGCGCCTGGTCGGCTGGAAAAAGGGCGAAACCGATTACCGCATCAGCCTGTTGCCCCTGGGCGGCTACGTGAAAATGTCCGGCGAGAATCCGGGCGACCCGCTCACCGGCGAACCCGGCGAATTCATGGCCCACCCGCGCTGGCAGCGCTTCATCATCGCCCTGATGGGGCCGGCCATGAACATCGTGCTGGCCATCGCGCTCCTCACCGGCCTCTACATGGTGAAGTACCAGAAACCCGCGTATCACGAGCGTCAGGCCGAGCTCGGGTACGTGGAGAAGAACTCCCCCGCCGCTCGCGCCGGACTCCAGGCGGGCGACGTCGTGATTCGGCTGAACGGCCGCGACAACCCCAATTGGGAGGATGCCGAGATCGCGGTGCTTTCCAACCCCGGGCAGCCGCTCGAGGTCACCGCGAAGCGCAACAACGAGCCGTTTACCACCACGCTGACGCCGGACACCGAGCCACGCAACCGCATCGGTGTCGCCGGATGGGCGCCGTACATGCCCGCGATTGTGGCCGCCGTCGAGGCCGGCGAGCCGGCCGCCCGCGCCGGCCTGCAGCCGGGCGACCAGGTCGTGGCCATCAATGGGCAGCCGCTGAGGTTCCGGCCGCAGTTGCCGCAATTGGTCCAGGAGAGCCAGGGTAAGCCCATCGAGTTGGCCGTGCTGCGGGCCGGCCGCACCGTCACCGTCCAGGTTGCTCCGCTATGGAGGGACGTTCCGGGGCTAAACCGCAAGATGTGGCGCATCGGCGTGAACCTGCGCGACGACATGATCGAAAAGCGGCTGGGGTTCGCGGCCGCGGTGAGGCAATCGCTCGAGACCAACAAGAAATTCGCCGCGCTTATCTTCGATTTCGTGGGCAAGATGCTTCAGTTCAAGATGTCGCCCCGCTCGCTCGAAGGCCCGATCGGCATCGCCCGGCTTTCGGGCGAGGCGGCCCGCCAAGGCGCGCCCGAGCTGATTAACCTGATGGCCGCCATCAGCCTCAACCTCGGCATCTTCAACCTGTTCCCCATTCCCATCCTCGACGGCGGCGTCATCCTGCTGCTGGCCATCGAGGGCCTGTTGCGCCGCGACCTCAGCCTGCAGTTGAAGGAGCGCATCGTCCAGGCCGGCTTCGTCTTTCTGGTGCTGATCGCCGTATTCGTCATCTTCAACGACATCGTCAAGTCGCTCCCGGCCCGCTTTTAGTGTTACGCTGGCGCCAGGCGCCGGGGCGCAGCCCAAATGGACGTCGAAAAAACGATCGAATTCATCCTCGCCACTGAAGCCCGAACTGTCGCCAGGCTGGATGCGTTAACCGATCGGATGGACCGGAGAAGAATCTCGAGACGGTAATAATGGTGCTCGGTGAGCAACAGGCCCAGGTCGCAACAATAATAGGCGCGGTCGGCGCCCTCACCGCGACCCAACGCCTCCTCTTCGATCGCATTGATTCGTTGACCGGCCGCCTTGACTCACTGGCCGGCCGAGTTGATTCGTTGGCCAAGTTGTTCGAGGACTGGCTTCGCCGCGGCGGCAACGGCTCCCGCCCGAGCTGATTGTTTGACAGAATCCCTCAGCTGCCTCGCCCTCCGTGACCGGCCAGGCGGGCCGACCGGCAACCAGTCATGCCACGCGTAGCATCTGAATAACGCCTCCCTCGCCGATCCTTTCGACGATGCGGTAACGGCCGGCCTTCTTACCGGCTCAGGCGCTCCAAATCATCTCCGCAGCTCGCGAGGCAAGGTCGCGGCAACAGGTGAGCCCCGAAGAGTTGGGCAGGGCTCTCGAGGAGATCAGCATCACACACCGGGCTAGCGAAGGG
>JBKKAI010000297.1:0-7685 GCA_046714815.1 Terriglobia bacterium
GGGTGGTGGCCCGCCGCGTTCCGCCCGAAGGCCCGCTGTCAGCCGGCTGGATAGGCCCGCTGTTAAGCGGCTGGATAGGAATGATCGGCCTGATTTTCCTGCTGCACTTCGGACTCTTCCACATCATCGCGCTGGCGTGGCAGCGCGCGGGCGTGCAGGCGGCGCCCATCATGCGCGCGCCGACGCGGGCCGCGTCGCTCAGCGAGTTCTGGGGCGCGCGCTGGAACCTCGGCTTCCGGCAACTGGCGCACGAGCTGATCTTCGTGCCGTCGCGCCGGCGCCTGGGTGCTTCGGGCGCGGCCATGCTGGTTTTCCTGTTTTCCGGCGCGATCCACGACCTGGTGATTTCGCTTCCGGCCGCGGGGGGCTACGGCCTGCCCACCGCCTATTTCCTTCTACAGGGGCTGGGAGTGATGCTGGAGCGCTCCAATACCGGCCGGCGGCTCGGCTTGGGGGGCGGGTGGCGCGGCCGGCTGTTCACGCTGCTGGTGACGGCCGCTCCGGTGTTCTGGCTGTTTCACCCGCCGTTTGTCACGCGCGTGATGCTGCCGCTGATGCGCGTCATGGGGGCGTTATGAGTATCGTGCCATCTTCAATTCCGCGTGGGGCGGACGAACCCGCCGCGCCCGCTTTTGGCGCGGTGGAAGGCCGGACCTGTCCGCCGCGGCGGACGGCGCAGTCCTGGAGGACTGCCCCACGGTCGCTGTCTTTCCTGTTTCTGAGCGGCGTTTTCATCGCCGCCGCGCTGGGGGCCCTATGAACGAGTTATTCAGCCTGGCGTTGTGGCTGGCCGGCGCCGGCCACTTCTGTATTCTTGCCGCCTCATTCCAGGTGCCCTCGCGGCTCGGCTGGAAGCAGGACCTGGCGCGGATCAGCGAGTTCAATCGCAAGCTGATGTGGACCTACGGAGGCTTCACGGTGCTGACCATCGTGGCGTTCGGCGTCATGACGCTCGCCCTCCACGCCGAGATGCTGCGCGGCGACCGCGCCGCGCTCGCGCTGGCGGCGTTCATCGGGGTTTACTGGGCGGTGCGCGTGCTGGTTGACTTCTTCTACTTCGGGCACTCCGGCTGGCCGCGGGGCGCATTGTTTGTCGCCGGCCACGCGCTGCTCACCGGGCTGTTCGTGGCGCTGGCGGCGACCTACCTGGGCCTGGTGACCCGACACGCAATCGTGTGAGGAGCACGGCGGTGGACTTACGAAAGTGGCGGCAGCGGAGCGCGATCGCGGGCGGCGCGGTGTGGCTTGCCGCCGCCGCCGTGGGTTTCGGCGCGCGGCTGGACTTGATCGAGATGCTGTTCCTGCTGGCCCCGCTGGTGATTGTGCCGCTGGGACTGGAGCTGGCAGCGCCAAATGCCGGCGGACTGCTCGTTTTTCGCGCCGCAACGCTCCTCCAACCCTTCGCCGCCGTGACGGCCGCGCTCAGTTTCTGGCTCGACACGGGATTGCCGGCCGCGCTCGCGGCCTGCGCCTGGCTGCTGGTGGCCGCGCTCGCGGCGCTGTCCGCGATTCTCTCTGTTCCGCGGACCCTGGCCGAGGCCTGCGAGCGCGCGGCGCTCCTCTATTTGTCCGGCGGCGCCGGATGGCTGGTTTTGTCCCGGCTGGGCGCGGCGCCACTCGGCTTCGAGGAACCAATCGTGCTGTTGACCGCGGTGCATTTCCACTACGCGGGCTTTGCCGCACCGTTGCTGGCCGCCGCCGCGGGCCGGGCGCTTTCCGCGCCGCTGCCGCGGTTTCTGTTCCGCTTCGCCGCCGGTGTGGCCGTGGCCGGGCCCGCGTTGCTGGCGGCCGGCTTTGTGGTTTCGCCGCGTTTCAAAGTGATCGCGGCGCTGCTGCTGGCCGCCGGACTGGCGGCGCTTTCCGCCGTCACATTTACGGGCCTGCGCCATGTGCGCCGCGGCGCGGCGCGCGCGTTCGCAGCCGTTTCAGCGGCGTCGCTTCTGCCGGGCATGGCGCTGGCGGGCGTCTACGCCGCGGGCGAGTTTGCCGGCCGCCCCTGGCCCGACATCCCCCAAATGGCGGCGCTGCACGGCGTGGCCAATAGCATCGGCTTCGCGCTGTGCGGGCTGATCGCCTGGAATCTTGCCGCGAAGGAGATCGTATGAGCAGCTTCTCGAGCTTGTGGCGGTGGGAGGGCACGATTGACCGCGGCCCGTATGCCCTCATCGGGGTGGTGGGTTTCGCTTTCAAGCACAACCTCGACCGCCTGATCGCCACGGCGTTTTTTCACCGGCCCTGGGGCATCTTCAACTACTGGATTCCGCCGGCGCGCGTGGTGCGCTTCTCGTCGCTTCCCCCCGCCGACGCGGCGTTCCTGATCACCATGCTGGCGTTGGCACTGCCGTTCATCTGGGTTGGCGTCGCGCTGACGCTGCGCCGCCTGCGCTCGGCCGGCCTGCCGCTATGGCTGGTGGCGGTATTCTTCCTGCCGTTCGTAAACCTGCTGTTCTTCCTGATCCTCAGCATCCTGCCCGCGCGCGAAGGCGCGCGCCAATCGCTGTCCGCCGGGCGCAGCGATTTTCTGGGCCGCATCATCCCCGATCACCCGGTCGGCAGCACGGCCATGGCGCTGCTGCTGGCGCTTCCTCTGGGTCTGATCGGAACCATATTCAGCGTCTGGGGAGTCAATATCTACGGTTGGGGATTGTTTGTAGCGCTGCCGTTCTGCCAGGGGTTTGCCTCGGTTTTGCTGCACGGCTACCACCGCCCACGCAGTTTCTCCAGTTGCATGCTGGTCGCCTGGACCTCGGTTATCCTGACCGGCGCGGCGCTGGTGGCCTTTGCCATCGAGGGTCTGATCTGCCTGTTGATGGCCTTGCCGATGGCCTGGACGCTGGCGACCATCGGGGGAACGGCGGGCTACCTGGTCCAGAACCGATCTCCCAGGAGCGGCGAAGCGCCGGCCACCACCCTGCTGGTGCTGCTGGCGCTGCCGCTGCTGATGGGATTTGAGCGGGACGCGCGGCTGGAACCCGAGTTGATCGCGGTGCGCTCGGCGGTTGATGTGAACGCGCCGCCGGAGGCCGTGTGGCCTCACGTGGTTTCCTTCTCCACGTTGCCGCCGCCCGGCCACTGGCTGTTCCGCACCGGCATCGCTTATCCCCAGCGCGCCGTGATCCACGGCCGCGGCGCGGGCGCCGTGCGCCATTGCGTTTTTTCCACCGGCGCGTTTGTCGAGCCGATTACGGTGTGGGACGAGCCGCGCCTGCTGAAGTTCTCGGTGGCCGCGCAGCCGCCCGCGATGCGCGAATGGACACCCTACTCCGAGATCCACCCGCCCCACCTTGACGACTACCTGGTCTCCAACGAGGGCCAGTTTCTGCTCACGGCGCTGCCCGGCGGCGGCACGCGGCTCGAAGGCACAACCTGGTATCGCAATCGCATCTGGCCGGCGGCTTACTGGCAGCTCTGGTCGGACTGGATCATTCACGGCATCCACCTGGAGGTGCTGCGCCACGTGAAGCGGACCGCCGAAGCCGGCGCGCCTGCAGCGCCTGCTTCAGCTTCCGCGGCTCCTCGGTGGAGGGCTCCATGACGTGGCAGCAACTCCTGTTCTCTCTCCTGCTTGCCGCAGGGCTGATCGTCGGCTGGTACAAGTATTCGATCTGTTCGAAGGTCCTCCCCAAAACACTTGAACTTTACCTCTGGCTTGCGCCGCTTCTTAGCCTGGCTGGGTTTGCGGGGGTACACGGCCGCGCGGGGCTCAAAGGGCTGATCCCGGCAGCCATCGTTCATCTCGCGGTAATCGGGTGGGCTTTGCGAACGGTCTATGGCGGCACGCCGGCGCAGTTCAGCGCGCGCCTGGCCGGAGTCCTGCTCATCCTGGGGGCCGCCGCCGTGTGGCTGGGCGCTGTCTCCTTTGCCGGAATGAGCCTGCCGGCAGTGGCGGCGCATCGCGCGGACCACTTGTTTACCGTCGGCGGATTCTTAGCCGGCGGCCTCCTCAGTCTGACTGGATTTGTGGCGCTGCGCGTGGTCGTGCGGGAACGGGGCGACGATCTGCTTTCGCAGTTGGGGCTGGTGGCACTATTGATTGCCACCATGTGCTGGATCATCCATCTCGCTTTTCGCGCGACGGTGATGGTCGCTGTAGCGCAGCATTCTGCCGCGGCGCCCCCCGACTGGTACCAGCCGCTTCGCCTCTGGTCGGGTGCGATGTACGCCGGCTACATGGTTCTTGCCTACCTCTCCATCGCTGCCTACGGTGCGGCGATGCGAAACACTGGATGGGCCGGACAGGGATGGGGCCGGACATTTGTCGGATTTGGGCTGATTGCGGCAGCAGGGTTCGTGGCCGGGGCTTTCTCGATGCCTTTGTTGGTCCAATTCATGCCTTATGCCATGGGCATGATCCTGCTGCGGCGAGCAAGTGCAGCCGCGGCGGCCGGCGGCGCGAACCCTCAGTAGCCGGCGGCCTTATCCACAACATTCAGCAGCGGCTCGCCCGCCAGGTAACGGCGGACGTTCTCCTCCAACAGCGCCATGTGGCGCGCCCAGATGCGGTCGGTGGCCGAGGACATGTGGGGGGTCAGCAGCAGGTTCGGCGCCGCCCACAGCGGGCTGGAATCGGGCAGCGGCTCGGTTTCGGTGACATCAATCGCCGCCGCGCCCAGGCGCCGCTCGCACAACGCGCGGCAGAGCGCTTCTTCATCCACCAGCGAGCCCCGGCTGACGTTCACCAGCAGCGCGGAAGGCTTCATCATCGCCAGCTCGCGCTCGCCGATGAGGTGTCGCGTTTCGGCCGTGTGCGGCGCCGCCACCACGACCACGTCGGAGGCGGCGAGCAGCCGCGGCAGCCCGGCGGGGCCGTAAACCTCATCGGCTTCTTCCCGGCCGCGCTCGGGGTGGCGCTTGACGGCGATCACCCGCATGTCGAATGCCCTGGCGCGGCGCGCCACTTCGCGCCCGATCGCGCCCAGCCCGATCAGCCCCATCGTCAGCCCGCCGACTTCGAAGGGACGCGGTTCTTCGGCCCAGATCTGCCGGTCGCCCCACACTTTCTTTTCCTGGCAGCGGACCGCGCTCGGGATGCGCCGCGTGGCCGCCAGCATCAGTGCCCAGGCGTGCTCGGCCACCGGCGCGGCATGCACCGTCGCGGCATTGGTCAGCACCAGCGGGCTCGCCGCCATTTCCGGATAGCAGAGCTGCGCCACGCCGGTCATCAGCGAGTGCATCCATTTCAGGTTTTTGGCGATTCGCAGTTTTTCGGCCGGCAGCGACCAGCCCACGAAGATCTCCGCGTCGGGCAATTCGCGGCCCATCTCGCCGTAGTCGTCAAAGGCAACCACGGCAAGCTCGGGGAACCGCTGCTGAAGGTCGCGCGGCAGCGAGTCGGGCGGGCGGTAAAGCTCCCACTGCGCCCGCACGGCTATCAACAGTTTCATAATTCATCATTCATCATTAATCATTAATCATTCATCATTGCCTTTTCCCCGCCACCTGCAGCCGGACCGTCGCGCGCGCGAGCGCGACCATGGCGCGGCTGATGTCGGTGTCGGGGTTGGGGCTGCGCAGGCGCTCTTCGGCGCGCTGCCTGGATTTTTCCGCGCGCGCCACGTCAATCTCCTCGGCGCGCTCGGCCGTGTCCACCAGGACCCGCGTCTGCTCGGGCAACACCTCGACGAACCCACCGCTGACCGCCAGCGAGTGCGTGCGGCCCGCCTGCCGGTAACTGATCTCGCCCGGCCCGAGCTGCGCCAGCAACGGCGCGTGTCCCGGCAGGATGCCCAGGTAGCCGTTCTTGGCCGGGATCTGCGCCTCGGTGACGTCCTCGCGGACGACCATCCGCTCCGGCGTGGTGATTTCCAGTCGAAAGGTGTCCGGCATTACTGGGTTTTCATTGCGTGGGCCTTTTCGAACACTTCTTCGATCGTGCCCACCATGTAGAAGGCCTGCTCGGGAATCTCATCCAACTCGCCGTTCACGATGGCGCGGAAGCCCTTCACCGTGTCGTCCCGCTTTACGTACTTGCCCTGGAACCCGGTGAACTGTTCGGCAACGAAAAACGGCTGCGAGAAGAACCGCTGGATCTTGCGCGCGCGCGAAACGGTCAGCTTGTCTTCTTCGGAAAGCTCGTCAATACCCAGGATGGCGATGATGTCCTGCAGGTCCTTGTAGCGCTGCAGGATGCCCTGGACCTGGTGCGCGGTGTTGTAGTGCTCTTCGCCGATGACCCGCGGGTCGAGGATGCGCGAGGTGGAGTCGAGCGGGTCCACCGCCGGGTAGATGCCCAGTTCGGAGATCTGCCGCGAGAGCACGGTGGTGGCGTCGAGGTGGGCGAAGGTGGTGGCCGGCGCCGGGTCGGTGAGGTCGTCGGCGGGCACGTAAATCGCCTGCACCGAGGTGATGGAGCCTTTCTTGGTGGAGGTGATGCGCTCCTGCAGTTCGCCCATCTCGGTGGCCAGGTTGGGCTGGTAGCCCACCGCCGAGGGCATGCGGCCGAGCAGCGCCGACACTTCCGATCCCGCCTGCGTGAAACGAAAAATGTTGTCAATGAACAGCAGAACGTCGGAGCCCTCCTCGTCGCGGAAGTATTCGGCGACCGTCAGCCCGGTCAGCCCCACGCGGAGGCGCGCGCCGGGCGGCTCGGTCATATGGCCGTAAATCAGCGCCACCTTGGATTCCTTCCAGTCCCGCGGGTTGATCACCTTCGAGCCCTGCATCTCCATCCAGAGGTCGTTGCCCTCGCGGGTGCGTTCGCCCACACCGGCGAACACCGAAACGCCGCCGTGCTTCAGCGCGACGTTGTTGATCAGCTCCATGATGATGACGGTCTTGCCGACGCCGGCGCCGCCGAACAAGCCGATCTTGCCACCCTTGAGGAAAGGCTGGACCAGGTCAATGACCTTGATGCCGGTCTCGAACATCTCCTGCGTGACGCTCTGCTGATCGAAAGCCGGCGCCGGGCGGTGGATGGGGAAGCGGTGCTCGGAATGAATCGGCCCCATGTTGTCCACGGGCTCACCAATCACGTTCATCACGCGGCCCAGGGTCGGGCGGCCCACGGGCACGGTGATGGGCGCGCCGGTATCGCGCGCCTGCATGCCGCGCACCATGCCATCGGTGGGCTGCAGCGCCACGGTCCGCACGCGGCCCTCGCCCAGGTGCTGCTGCACCTCGAGAATCACGTCCACCGGCAACGGCACATCGAAGCCTTCGCTGGTGACGCGGACGGCGTTATAAATTACGGGCAGGTGGCCTTCGCTGAATTGAACGTCCACGGCCGGGCCGGCCACCTGGATGACTTTGCCAATGTGCTTGTCGGTCATAGTTGATCCGTGAAAACGCCAGCCCGCATTCGGGCTAGCCCAGGGCCGCGGCCCCGGAAACGATCTCGATAATCTCCTTGGTGATGGAAGCCTGGCGGATGCGGTTCATGTTCAGCGTGATGCGCTCGATCATGTCGGAGGCGTTCCCGGTGGCCGCATCCATCGCCGTCATCCGCGCGGCATGCTCGGCGGCGGTTGATTCGAGCAGCGCCCGGAACACCTGCACCTCGACGTAGCGCGGCAGCAGCTCGCGAAAGATCTCCTCGGGCGGCTGCTCGTAGATGTAGTCAATCTGGGTTTCACCATTGGTGCCGGCGGCGCCGGGCGGCGCGGCCACCGGCTCAAGCGGCAGCAGCCGCTCCACCACCAGCTTCTGCGACAGAACGCTCTTGAACTCGTTGTAGACCAGGTAAACCG
>JBKKAI010000298.1:0-6038 GCA_046714815.1 Terriglobia bacterium
AGTCGCCGCCCTTGACCAGCACGTCAGGGAGGAGCGAAGCGATCAACTCGCGCGGCGTCGGCTCGTCAAAGATGGTTACGTAGTCCACCGCCGCCAGCGCCGCCAGCACTTCGGCGCGCTCCCGCTCCGGCACCAGCGGCCGCGACGGGCCTTTCAGCCCGCACACGCTGGCGTCGCTGTTCAGGCCCACCACCAGCGCGTCGCCCATCGTCCGCGCCCGCTCGAGCAGCCCCACATGTCCGGGATGCAACAAATCGAAGCAGCCGTTGGTAAAGACCACGCGCCGCCCCGCCCGCTGCAAGGCGGCGACTTCGTCTTTGAGTTGTTCGCGGCTGTAGACCTGTCCCACGGCGGAGAATCCCATTTTATCAAAATTCCAGGGTTCCCGTCGAAGGAACGGCCTGCGCTCCTGCCGGCCGCGACGTATGTTAGACTACCCCCAAGATGGCTACTCAATCCGATCCCAAACCGCCGCTTGAATCCGAGTTGCTGGATCCGACCATCAACCCCTCGACCCAGCAGGTGCTGTTGGACTACGAGAACATCCTGGTGGATGTCGTGGCGCCGGTGGCCCGCATCACGCTGAATAAGCCGGCCACCAACAACTCGCTGACCATCCGCATGATGCAGGAGCTGACGCAGGCCATCGAGCAGCTCCATGACGCGAAGGAAGTCCGCGTCATCCGCCTGGAGGCCAGTAAGGACTCGAAGGCCTTCTCGGCGGGGGTGGCCATTTTCGACGCCACCCCGGAGCGGGCCTTTCAGATGGTGGAGACTTTCCACGGCATCTTCCGGGCGATGCTCGAAATCTCGAAGCCGGTCGTGACCGTAGTCAACGGTCCGGCGGTTGGGGCCGGCTGCGAGCTGGCGCTGTTCGGCGACCTGGTGGTGGCCACGGAGAGGGCGTTTTTTGCGCAGCCGGAGGTCAAGGCCGGCCTGTTCCCACCTATCGCCGCCGTCGTCCTTCCGCACCTGGTGGGGCCGAAGCGCGCGCTGCAGATGATCCTGACGGGCGAGCGGCTCAACGCTCAGGAAGCGCTAAAACTGGGCCTGGTCAACCGCGTGGTCTCGGAGGCCGACCTCGAGTCCACAGTCCAGACGATGATCGCGCAGGTTTCCGAGCAGAGCTCGCCGGTGCTGGAGATGGCCAAAAAGGTGATCTTCACATCCATGGGCCTGCCGCTGCTGGACGCCATGAAGAACAGCGCCAACCTGTACCTGAACCAGTTGATGGACCTGGAAGATTCACAAGAAGGCCTGCGCGCGATCTTGGAGCGGCGCAAGCCAGTCTGGAAAAACAAATAAATGTCCTCGCCCCAACAGCCGAAAATCAGCGCCAGCAAGAAATTCGATTACCGCGAGAGCTACTCGAACAGCGTGCAGATCCGGGTGAACGTGTGGGACTTTTTCCTGCAGTTCGGCACCATCAACCAGACCGCGCCGGACGCCGTGGAGATCGAATACTTCCAGGGCGTCTACCTGAGTCCGCAGCAGGCCAAGGCGCTGCTAAACGTGATGCAGCAGAACGTGGCCACCTACGAGAGCACTTTCGGCGAAATCAAGCTGGACCCGCACCAGGGCGCGTTCGCCGTCCAGTAAGCGGCCGCGATGCCCGTGCGCGAGCCGGCGGGCGCGGCGTCGAAGGGCGCGCCGCGCGGCCGGAGCGGAATGCTCCGGGCCGCCAACCACCTGCTGCTGCTGGCGCTTTGCGCAGGGTTGGTCGCCGCGCTGCACGCGCCGCTCGCGGCGCTGCCGTACTATTGGGATGAGGCGGGGTACTACATTCCCGCGGCGCGCGACTTTTTCGAACACGGCGACCTGGTCCCGCGCAGCACCCTGAAGTCCCCGCACCCGCCGCTGCTTTCCATCTATCTGGCCGGCGCCTGGACGCTGTTTGGCGATGCGCCGTCTGTGACGCGGTTGGCCATGGCCGCGCTGGCGGGCGCGGCGCTATACGCGCTGCTGCTGCTGGCGGCGCGCCTGGGGCCGGGTTCCCTGGGAGCGCGTGCGTCCCGCCCGCAACTGGCTGGATCCGGAAAAACAGCGGGCGAGACGCCCGCGCTCCCAGGGCCGGCCGCCGCCGGCCTGTGGGCCGCGGCGCTCACCCTCACCTGTCCCCTCTTTTTCGCGCAAAGCACGCTGGCGCACCTCGACGTGGCCGCGACGCTCGGAACGCTTCTGGTGTTGTACTTTTATCTTTCCGAACGGCTGGTTCCAGCCATCGTCGCGGCAACGCTGCTGTGCCTGGTGCGCGAAACCGGCGCGGTGCTGGTGGTGACGCTGGCGGCGCTGGAATGGGCGCGTTGGCGCCGGCGGCCGCAGGAAGCGGGCAATCCGCCGCCGGCGGACGCGCTCCCCGGGCGCGCGCTGCTGCTGCTTCTGTCCCTGGCGCCGCTGGCCGCCTGGTTCGTGCTGCTGCGCTGGCGCAGCGGCCTCTGGCTCGGCGACGCCGAGTTTGCCCAGTACAATTTTTGGGGCGCGCTCCACCCGGCGCGCTGGGCGCTGCAATTTCTCAAGCGCGCGTTCCAGCTCGGGGCCGCCAATTTCCAGTGGGCGCCGGCATTGCTGATCCTTCTGGCGGCCACCCGGAGCTTTCGCTCCGGGTGCCGGCGGCGGGCCTTCGCCATGCCTTCCGAAGCGCGCCGCACGCTCCTGATTTTCATCGCCGCGCACGTCGCCTTCATGAGCGTGTTCGGCGGCGCTTCCCTCTCGCGCTACCTGCTGCCGGTTTTTCCGCTGTTCTTCCTGCTGGCCGCCGACGCCGCGTTTACGCTGAGATTCCCGGGCCGCGCCGCGGTCCTGACGCTCGTGCCGCTGGCCTTTGTCGCCGGCTGGTTCTGGAACCCGCCCTATCCTTATTCCTATGAGGACAACCTGTCCTACGCCGATTTCGTGCGCCTGCACCGCGACACCGCGCCCCTGCTCGAACAGCTCCCGCCGGGCACGCGGATCCTGACCGCCTGGCCGGCCTCCGACGAGTTGTCGCGGCCCGCGCTGGGCTACGTCCGCAGGCCGCTGGCGGTCGTTTCGCTGGCCGATTTTTCCGAGCCAGAGCTGGAGCGTATCGCGCCCGGCGATTTCGACGTGCTTTTCCTCTATTCGCGACAAAGCCACCCGGAGTGGCTGGCGCGCCATCCGCGCCTGGCCGCCTTGCAGCAGCGCTACTTCGGCATCCGCCAGCAGGCGCCCGCCGTCTGGATCGGCGCCCGCTTCGGGCTGGAGTTGCGCACTCGCGCTGAAATGCGCGACCAGTGGGTGGAAATCTGGACGCGTCCCGGCATGCAATTGCAGCCCACGGTCATCCGCGCCGTCCACCGGAGCGTTACGCTCCGGCGCGGCCGGCGCGCAGCGGACCCAGATCCCACATCTTGATCGTCTCATCCGAGCACGCGGCCGCCAGCCCGCTTCCGTCCGGCGAAAAAGCCACAGCGTACACCGTGTAGTTCCATTCTCCGATCAACTGGCGGATGAACCCCACGACCTGGTCGTCGCCGCTGCGCGCCCGGCAGTCATCTCCGACTAATTTCCACGGCAGCCGGCTGCCCGCCGCCATATCCCAAATGACAATCTCTCCGCCGTCCGCTCCGCACGCTAACCAGCGTCCATCCCCTGCGCAGGCTACCGAGTGGAGTTTGCCCGCGTCAGCGGTAAGCGTTCGTTTCAATACTCCGGCATTCGCGTCCCAAAGATTCACCTTACCGTCCCAACCCGCGGTTGCCAGCGTGGCTCCGTCCGGCAAAAAGGCCACGGAGGAAACTGTGCCTGTATGCCCAGGGAGGGTCCCTCTCAGGTCACCCGTCCTGGCGTCCCAAAGTTTCACCGTGTCGTCCGAGCCGCCGCTGGCGAGAATTCCGGCGTCGGGCGAGAAAGCAACGGAATTCACGCCCATTGCGTGGCCGGTTCGAGTCCAGTGCAGCTTTTCGTTTGGTACGTCGTAAAAAACAATCCCGCCAAGGGAGCCGGCAATCGCCAGCGTCCTGCCGTCCGGAGAGAAGGCCAGGGAGCTGACAAAACCGATGTTCTCCTGGAGCGTCCGGCTCAAGTTTCCAGACCGTGTGTCCCACAGTTTCACGGTCTTGTGCATGCCTCCGCTCGCCAATGTCCTGCCGTCCGGAGAGAAGGATATGGAATAGACCGAATCCTCATGATTCAGCGCTTGTCGAAAACGTCCCGACCGCGCGTCCCACAACCGTACCGTATGGTCCCAGCTTCCGGTGGCCACGGTCTCCCCATCCGGAGAGAAGCTGATCGCTGAGACAACATGGCCATGTCCTTCCAGAATTCGCCTGGTTTTGCCGGTGCGGGCATCCCACATGTTCACCACATAGGCGCCGCCGGCAATGGTCGCGCCGTCGGGCGAGAAGGCCACCGCCCGCACCGAATCGGAATGTTCCAGCGACTGTTTTAATCGAAACGACTCCGCGTCCCAAAGCCGGACCGTGCGGTCATCGCTCGCACTGGCCAAAGTCCTGCCGTCACGGGAAAACGCGAACGCATTGACGCGACCGCTGTGCCCTTCGACCGTGTGCTTCGGTTTGCCCGACTGCGCGTCCCAGATTCTGACGCTGTGGTCTTCACCCGCGCTCGCCAGGGTGCTGCCGTCCGGAGAGAAGACCACGGCGCAAACCTCGCCGGTGTGCCCCTTGAGGGCCAGTTTCAATTCTTTGGCCGCAACGTCCCAAAGCTCGACGGCGTGATCAGCCGTGGCGCTGGCCAGGGTCCTGCCGTCCGGCGAGAACGCCACCGAATTCAATCTCGGGCCGCCGCCGGCGCGGCGCCATCGCAGACTCGATGTTTTTCGGTCCCACACTTCCACGGTCCGATCCCGGCCGATCGCCAACGCTTCGCTGTCCGGAGAGAAGGCGGCCGCGTTGCCATTCTGATGCGCCGGCGTTTCCTTCACTTTTCCCTTCGGCAAATCCCAAAGCTTCACGGCCCCACCCGCGCTGGCCAGGGTTCCGCCGTCCGGGGAGAAAGCGACCGAGAGAACGGTTCCCTGCTGGCCGGTCAGCGATTGCTTCAGATCGCCCGTCTTTGTGTCCCAGAGTTTTACCGTATTGTCCGAGCTGCCGCTTGCCAGCAGCGTCCCGTCCGGCGAGAAGGAGACGGCAAACACGATGTTCCGGTGTCCCAGCAGCGTCCGTGCCGGCACGAGGATGAGTTCCTCGCGAAGAGCTTGCGCGATCGTATCGGCCGACGCCGAAGGGAGGGAAACCAGAATCTGCGCAAGCGTGGCCAGGGACCAGGGCCGCTTCGTCCACGTGCGAAGCATCTCCAGCGTCCTTGAATCGGTCCACAGCGCCGCGTCGTTCGGCTGCGTCGCGGGACCGGAGCGAAAGCTCCGGGCCGCCGGGCGCTGCCGGACCCGCCGCCGGATGCTCATCAGGATCAGGGCGCGGGCCGAGAGAGCCGCGGGATTCCAGTGCATGCGCGACCGATGGGAGCCCGGATACTCGACATTGCCGAACTCGTGCGGGTTCCCGTCGCACCAGCGTTCCATCTCGATCCAGCCCTCGGGCTGGGGAAGCGCGTCCAGCATTTCTCCCAGCTTTTGCCAGGCCTGGAAATACTGATCATAGGCGGCCGTGGATTCGTGGTCATGATCCACTTCGAGACCCGGGTCGGCCCGCGCCGATGCTTCCAGCTTGCGCAGGTTCAGGACATGTTTGGCAATGGGCTCCAGCAGACTCACCTCGACCCTCCGCAAGGCGAATCATAGCCTGTGCCACGTCAGATTTCAGCGCGGTCGAACACCAACTGGGCCGCGAACGGCTGCCCCCTGCTTCTTCGTGCGCTCGTGTGCTGCTTCGTACTGGCCATCAGCCAGAGAGAGCGACCTGAGCAAGATCGGCAACCCCTTCGGCCTCAGGGGAGATCTGTCCGCTGCGAGTATAGGCGCATGATGAGCGTCCCCTCACGTTGGCAGTGCGGCTACGGCGCGGGAGTCGGTTCCGGCGGTCAGGGTCTTTCCGGGAGGGAGGCCATGAATGCCTCGATCTTCTGGAGGACTTCGCGGGGATTGCTGACGAAGAGAAGAT
>JBKKAI010000299.1:0-4215 GCA_046714815.1 Terriglobia bacterium
CTTCGGGCGGCCGGGCAAACACGCACAGTGATCCAGTACGCGATCGGAGGCCTCGACTTCGCGCCCATCCCGGTGTGGCTCGACCAGGACGGCACGTTCTTCGCAGCGAACCAAGGCTGGCTGGCGGTGGTCCGCGAAGGCTGGGAATCGGCGCTGCCGGCGCTGGCAAAAGCCGAGGACGCGGCGGCCGGCGCGCGAGCGGCCACGCTGGCGCGAGCGCTGGCCAGAAAACCTGCCCGGCCGCTGGTGTTCCGCGGCGCGCGCCTGTTCGATGCCGAAACCGCCACGGTGCGGCCCGACACGACCGTGGTCGTGAACGGCAACCGCATCACCGCGGTGGCCCCCGACGGCGAAGCACCCCTGCCCGCCGGCGCCGAAGTCATTGATGCGCACGGCCAGATGCTGATTCCCGGCCTGTGGGACATGCACGCCCACCTGAACGACGTAGACGGCCCGCTGAACCTGGCGGCCGGGGTTACCACGGCGCGCGACCTCGGCAACGACGCCGCCAGGCTGCGGGAGCTGCGGCGCGCGTTCGACGCGGGCGACGCGCTGGGGCCGCGCGTAATCGCCGCCGGTTTCATTGACAGCCCCGGCCCGTACGCCGGCCCCACCCGCGTTCTGGTGAACAGCGAGGCCGAAGCCCGCGCCGCCGTGGACCGCTACGCCGCGGCGGGCTACGAACAAATCAAGATTTACAGCTCCGTAAAGCCGGAACTGGCGCCGGCCATCATTGACCAGGCGCGGCGGCGGGGCCTGCGCGTTGGCGGGCACGTCCCGGCTTTCATGACCGCCGAGCAGGCGGTGCGGCTGGGCTTCCAGGAGCTCCAGCACAGCAATTTCCTGTTCCTGAACTTTCTGGCCGACTCCCATACCGATACGCGCCAGCCGGTGCGCTTCACCGCGGTGGCCGAGCACGCCGTCGAGGTGGACCTGGACTCGGCGGAGGTGCGCGAATTCATCGAGCTGCTGAAGCGGAGCGGCGTGGTGGTGGACCCGACGCTGGGGATTTTCGAGTCCATGTTCACCGACCGGGCCGGCTCGGTGGCGCGCAGCTTCGCCCCGCTGGCCGAGCGGCTGCCGCCGCAGGTGCGGCGCGGCGTGCTGGTGGGCGGGCTGCCGGTGCCGCACGGGATGGACACGCGCTACCGCGCTTCTTTCCGGACCATGCAGAAGATGGTGAAGGCGCTCCACGACGCGGGCGTGCCACTGGTGGCCGGCACGGACTCAATCGGCGGCTTCCCGCTGCATCGCGAACTCGAACTGTACGCCGAAGCCGGCATCCCGGCAGCCGCGGTGCTGCGGCTGGCCACGCTCGGCTCGGCCCGCATCATGAAGCACGACCGCGAACTCGGCTCCATTGCTCCCGGCAAACTGGCCGACTTCATGCTGGTGGACGGCGATCCCACCGCCCGCATCAGCGACATCCGCCGCGCCGTCCTGGTGCTCAAGGACGGCGTGGTCTACCGCCCTGCGGAGCTGTATCGCGCTATGGGCGTTCGCTAGCCGCTCGCTAGCCCCAATGCTGTTCACTTAGGCGGTCGGCGCCTCTCGGAGCCTGGGAGCGCGCACTTTACGTTGCCGTCGTACTCGCCGGTGAATGCGATCTGTGTGCCGTCGGGCGAAAACACGGGGTTGGTTTCGGCAGCCTGAACGTGAGCTTGGAAGCCCAGGGTAGCCAGCAGGATCCATGACGCCCAAAGGATGCGTCTCACGGAACCTCCTCCAGGGGAGTACAATAGTGATGTGGAATGTGGACTTCCGAGCGAGGAAAAGGGCGGCTCTTCGCATTTGACCTGAAACGTGGGAGGCGGTTCGCTCATCTTATAGATATAGCCATGAAGAACCACACGTTTGCATTTCTGTTGATTCTGGCGGCCTTTGCCTCGACCGCGGCGGCGGCGCAGCAGCCGTCACCCGTTGCCGACCAGGGCCAGGGCCGCGTTACCCAGGCGGCGCCTTCGCTGCCGGTGGAGGAGATCGTCCGCCGCTTCGCGGCCAAGGAAAAGGAGTTTGCGACCGCGCGCGGCAATTACACGTACCGCCAGACCGTGCGCGTCGAGGAGCTCGATGACGACGGCAACCGCCGCGGCAAGTATGAGATGGTTTCCGACATCATCTTCACGCCGAAGGGCCAGCGCCTGGAAAAGGTCGTGTTCGCCCCGCAAAGCACGCTGAAGCGCGTCGGCCTGACCCCGGAGGACGATCGCGACCTGCGCGAGATCCAGCCGTTCGTCCTCACCAGCGATGATATCCAGAAGTACAACGTCCGCTACCTGGGCCGCCAGAAAGTGGATGAGATTGACACCTATGTCTTCTTCGTTTCGCCGAGGACGATGGAGAAGGGCCAGCGCTATTTCGAGGGCCAGATCTGGGTGGACGACCGCGACCTGCAGATCGTCAAGAGCTACGGCAAGGCGGTGCCCGACATCCGCGGCAAGAACGGCGAGAACCTGTTCCCGCGCTTCGAGACGTACCGCGAGCAGATTGACGGCAAGCACTGGTTCCCCACCTACACAGTGGCGGAAGACACCCTGCAGTTCCAGACCGGAGGGGTGCGCATCCGCATGCTGGTGAAGTACCAGGACTACAAATACTTCGGCTCGGAATCCACCATCAAGTTCGAGGGCGTGACGGAGCAGCCGAACCAGACGCAGCCGAACCAGTCGCCGCCGAGCCCGCCGCCGGCGCAGCAGCCGCGGCCGAGGCCACAGGAATAGCGTTCCCGGGAGCGCGGCATTGACCGCTGCCGCGGTGATACACTGCCGGTGGATTGGTGGCGGTAGATGGGGATAGGCTCAAAAATCCTTCGCGGCGCCGGCAGCTTCATCTTCTGGACGTACGAGCGCGGCACCTGGCAGTACGACCTGATGGTGGCGCTGATCCTGGCGTTTGTTTTCTTCACGCCGCGCGGCCTTTTCCACGACCGGCCCACGCTTACCGAAGCCCGCCAGGTGGTGGAGGTGCGCGGCATGGAGGGGACCGGCTACCGCGTGGACGCGCGGGTGCTCGAAGGCAGCGCGCGCAGCCTGGAGATCAACGCCGAGCACGTCCTCGAAGAAGTGACCGGACGGCCCGTCACCATCCGCCGCATCGAAGCGGTATTGGATGCCAAGGGCCAGGTGCAGGCGTACACGATCTGGATTGAAGAAAAACGATGAGGCCCCTTTTTGTTCTGATTCTCGGTCTTGGTCTTGCGATTCTCGCGCCGGCGGCGCGGGCCCAGTCACAGGTGGCGTTGACCCTGGAAGGCGTCCTGGCGAAAATGGATGCCGCCGCCGCCGGCTTTGAAACCGTGGTCGCCGACATCACTTACACCAAGGTCACCGTGATCGTGAACGACAAGAGCGTTGAAAAGGGCGTGGTGCACTTCAAGCGGGCCAAAGGGAAGCGCGATTTCAAGACCTACATCCATTTCCGCGACCCCTCGGAGAAGGTCGTGCTGTTCCGCGACAACAAGGGCTGGATTTACCGGCCGGCCATCGCGCAGGTGGAAGAGTACGACGTGGGCCGCAACAAAGAGGCGCTGGAGCAGTTTCTGCTGCTGGGTTTCGGGACGGCGGGCCGCGACATCCAGAAGGCTTACAACATCACGCTGGTGGGTGATGCCAAAATCGGCAACCAGAACGCCGTGAAACTCGAGCTGCTGCCCAAATCACCCGGCGCCGCCCGCCACATCAAGAAGGTGGAGCTGTGGCTGTCGCGCGACAACTGGCAACCCATCCAGCAGATGTTCACCGAACCCACCGGCGATTACCTGCTCGCGCAGTACAACTCACTGAAGCTGAATACCGGCATCCCCGACTCCCAGTTCAAGCTGAAAACCAGCGGCAAAGTGAAGACCGTCCGCCCCCAGGCCGGGTAAGTGGATTGCCGAGGGAAGCCGCTGGGCGATGTGGCACAGAACGGATCCACGGATTTTACTGATTCCGAACCGATTACTCGGATTTCGGTGCTCGCCCTCCAACCGCCGTCTGGCGTTTTTTCTCCGCGGCCTCGGCGACTCCGCGGTGACTTTTTGATTCGCATTGCTCACTAACCAGCCCCGGCCAACGGCCAAATCTGCGGAATCGGTTCGGAATCAGCGTAATCCGTGGTTCCACCGGGCCCGTGCGTTCGGAGGCGCCTTTCCAGGAACACGGGGCATTCTTGCCTGTGCCGGTTTTTCCGGCCGCGAATTGCAGTACAATCGGCGCCTGCGATGTGGTTCCCGGG
>JBKKAI010000300.1:0-2656 GCA_046714815.1 Terriglobia bacterium
GGCCTGCTCAACGCGCTGGCCATGCTGGACGCCTACGATATCGCGGCGGGAAAAAAGAGCTGACGGGCCGGCGGCCCGGAGCCTAGGCTCCGGGTTGCTGGGCGGCCGGCCCGCGGTGATCCGCGGATTCCGCGGATTCGGCGGTTACCGGTGGCGCAGGAAGACGACTATGATGGTGCTGACACATATTGAGGCGGCGGCGATTTTCGCGCTATGCACTTCGGTGGTGTTCGCCGTCACCACCAAGAACACCAACCGTGAGCGGGTCATCTACGGCGCCTGGTGCTTCGCCGCATTCCTCGGCGTGGTGCTGGGCCTGGGCTGGCTGATGAAATTCGGTCACGGCTGAATTCAAGTGCGGAGTTCGGTGTGCGGAGGGCGAAGTCCATGAAACGACGCCAATTCCTGCAGTCGGCCGGCGGGTTTCTCGCCGGCATCCCGCTCTACGCGCAGTCGCGCCGCGAGCAATCCGGCTCGCTGCGCATCCGCCGCGTAGACCCCTACATCCTGCGATTCGGCTCGCGCTCGAACATCGTCTGCGTCCGGGTCGAAACCGAAGAAGGCATCCACGGCTGGGGCGAGGGCACCGCGCCGCCGATGCTCGCGCCGGTGGTCGGGCACATCCAGGAGTTCCGCAAAGTCCTGATGGGCGAGAGCGCCTGGGACATCGAGAAACTCTGGTGGCGGATGTACATGACCGGCGAGAATTTCCTGGGCGGCTCGCTCTACACCGCGATGAGCGCGATTGACATCGCCCTCTACGACATCGTGGCCAAGAAGCTGAACGTGCCGGTGTACCAGTTGCTGGGCGGCAAGGTGCACGACCGGCTGCGCGTCTACACCAGCTACCGCTGGGGAAACATCCCGCGGACGGCGGAGGCCTATTTACGGCGCACGAAAGAGTTGATCGCCGAGGGCGCCACCGCCGGCAAGTACGACCCGTTCGGCGGCTATCCCGGCCCCGAGCGCCAGTTGACCACCGCGCGGTTGAACGAGGTGCGCGAGATGATTCGCGGCATCCGCGAGGCCGGCCCGAATTTCGACATCTGCGTCGAGGCGCATGCGCTGTTCAACGCCGCCTCCGCCGGGCGCATCGTGAAGATGCTGGAACCGTTCGACCCGTTCTGGCTCGAGGAGCCGGTGCCGCCGGAGAACGTGGACGCCATGGCCGCCGTGCAGCGCTCCACCAACATCCCCATCGCCACCGGCGAAGGGCTGTTCTCGCATTACGCGTTTCGCGAGGTGCTCGAGAAGCAGGCGGCGCGCATCCTGCAGCCCGACGTGGCCCGCGCCGGCGGCATCACGCCGACGAAGAAGATCGCGGCGATGGCCGAGCCCTACTACGTCACGATCGCGCCGCACAACCCCAACGGCCCGGTCTGCGCCGCGGCCAGCATCCACGTCGCCGCGTCGCTGCCGAATTTCCTCATCATGGAGGAGGGCAGCGCCTACCGCGAAGTGCAGGCCTTCAACACCGTGTTCAAGGGTGGATGGAAGGCCGACGCCGCGTGGTGGAGCATTCCCGAGGGGCCCGGCCTCGGCGTGGACATCTCGCCCGAATATCTTCGCGAGCATCAGATCAAACCGGAAGCACTGGGTTAAAGTGCTACAATCCGGCCATGCAGGCGGTCCTCACTCCCACGCAACCCGCCGGGCTTGTCGTCCAGCAGGAAACGAAGCCGCCGCAGCCCGAGCGTTACGCTGCGCTCGACGCCTACCGCGGCCTCGAGTCACGCGCCGGTCGAAAGGTTCCGCTGGCGACCTGGACGTGGGATTGTGGTTGCTGGGGCTGGCTTGGGCACATCGGGCATGGGATCGGGTGGCTGCTTCAGTCGCTGGATCGTGGAGTCCCTATCCTGGCGATTCATCCCAGAGATCTGGAGCGGGGTTTCTGGCCGAAGATCCTCCAGCTCACCGAGGAGCTCCTCGAGAGCGGGTACGAACCGAGCACACTGGCGGGTTGATCGAGGCGAGTGATGTTGAAGTCGCTACTTGACGCCGTCATGGAGCGGCGAGCAAGTCAGCTGATGGAGCAGGTGGGTGCATGGCTGCCGACCGAGGGCCCTGTGCTGGACCTCGGCTCGGCGACCGGACACCTCTCGGCCCGGTTGGAGCGTGAGCTGGGACTCGAGGTGGTCACCGCCGACGTGAGCGACATACATGTCGTGGGACGGCCGCCGGTCCTGATCGCCGATGGGGTCCTCCCGTTCGAGGAGGGAAGGTTCTCGGCCGCGCTTCTGTTCTTCATGCTTGCCTACCCGAACGACCCGGCAGGTGTCCTGGCAGAAGCGGCTCGCGTCACCCGGGGCCCCATCATCCTGGTGCAGTCCCTTCATTCGGGCCGCCTCGGTTACGCGTGGCTTCGCGTCCGGGAATTCCTTTGGACGATTGTGGCATTCCACGTGTCGAAGGTCCTCGGCTACGTCCCTCCGGACGCGGAGTTCACCATGCGTACCCGGCGCTTCTATACCGCCCAGGACCTTCGGCGGGAAGTGGTCGCGGCCGGGCTGCGAATCCGGTCGCGGCGGGAGCGGCCCGTGCTACCCGGCCGCTCCCTGGTGGTCGCCGGGTGGATCCTCGAGCGCGATGAGTGAGACTCGTCTCTCCTTCGTGATCCCTGCGCGAAACGAGGAGGCGCTGCTCGGCGAGACCATGG
>JBKKAI010000301.1:0-2959 GCA_046714815.1 Terriglobia bacterium
CTTCACGACCATGGCCGCGCGGACTTCATCGAACTGCTGCGGAGTGCGCCGGACCACGTCCATGTCCTCGGACTGCGCCCGCTCCGTGACGTCCGGCAGCTGCATGACCTCGCCGATTGCCGCGTTCAGCTTCGCCAGCACGGCCTTCGGCGTGCGGGCAGGCGCCAGGATCCCGTACCAGGAGACGAACTCGTAGCCTGGCACGCCGGCCTCGCCGATCGTCGGCAGATCCGGCATCAGGCGGGAACGGGCGGCGCTGGTCACGGCGACCGCCCGCAATTTCCCGGACTTGATTTGCGCCAGGACCGGCACCAGCGGGCTGAACATCGTTTCGACCCGGCCGGCCACCAGGTCGAGCATGGCCTGCCCGCCGCCCTTGTACGGAACGTGCGTCATGTTCACCTGGGCGGCCACTTTGAACAGCTCGCCCGCCAGGTGCGAGCCCGTGCCATTGCCCGAGGACGCGAAATTGAGCTGTCCGGGTTTCGATCTGGCCAGCGCGATCAGGCTTTTCACGGTGGTGGCGGCAAACCCCGGATGAACGACCAGCAGGGAGCGATAAACCACCAGCTGCGAGACGCCGGCGAAATCCTTTGCAGGATCGTATGGCAGGCCTTTTTTGAGCAGGTGCTGTATGGGATGGCTGCTGGAGACGATCAGCAGCGTGTATCCGTCGGGCGGCGCCTTCGCGGTCAGATCGGCGGCAAGATTGCCCCCGGCGCCCGGACGATTGTCGATCACCACGGCGCGGCCGAGCTTGTCCGCAAGCCTCGGGCCGACGATCCGCGCAAGCGCGTCATTGCCGCCGCCGGGCGGGAAACCCACGAGCAGGCGTATCGGCCTGGAGGGAAATGCCGACGCTTCCGCGTCAGCCCCTTTCGATGCGGCACCGGCGCTTCCGAAGGGGAGAACACACGAGGCCGCAACTGCTACGAGCACACGATTCATCCAATTTCCCTTAGCGCGCCTTACAAAATGAATCCCCTCCTGCCCGAGGGTGAGCCGGGGTTTCGAGAAGCATGCCTTCGAGCCGGCGAACGCCCGACGCGATGCAGCGCGGCGGGCCGGGCGGGGTGCCCGCGCAAGCGGGCGGGGTGGTGGGAGCAAGGGTTTTCCACGTAACCACCCCGTCTGCTTCGCATCCACCTCTCCTTGAAAAGGAGGGGAGTAAAACTGGGCTGCTTCCATAAAGTTCGGCTGTTTCATCTTGTTAGGCGCTCCTGATCTTTTACTGCCTGCTCAAGGGGCCGTACGTAGGCTACGCTCGCGTCACGATCACTTCGTCGCCTGCGGCCTGCATCCGCGTGTTGAATTTTTTGGACAAGCGCTGAATCTCGGCTATCGCCTCCGCCTCCTCCACGGCCGGCCGGATCAGCACTTCGGTGGCGTCGTTCTGCCGCACCAGGGAATATGCGACCTTGCTCACCTGGTTATTCTCGAAGCTGACGCGGGCCATCATCCCCACCCAACCCTTCAGGTAGCGCTTGTTGCTTTTGATGAAGCAGAAGCTGCCGAGCCCGTAAAAAATGGGCCGGCCCTTGTAGATCTCGACGGCCAGCGGGTAGTGCTCCGCATGCGCCATCACGACGTCCGCGCCCGAGTCGATCGCAGCGTGCGCGATCTCCACCTGGAAGTCGAGGATGTCGCCGCGGTGGCCCATGTGGTGCGAAGACACCACGATATCCGATTGCGCTTTCAGCGAACTCTCATCCTGTTTGAACTGCTCGAGGTAATCGCGGTCGGCCCACGTCAGGATCTTCGGCGGCGTGCCCGGCCGGTTCGGCGGCAGCGTTCCGTCCTTGTAGTAAACGGGCTGATAGGCGGTATACACCTTCACCACCGCGACGCCCGCGTTGGTCTCGCCCGCTTCGTGATTGTTCGGCCAGTACTGGGAAGTGCGCTGCAAAAATCCAAAGCGGGTGCCGTTGCGGGTGATGACCGCGGGCGCCCGCGCGGCCGTCCGGTTGGGGCCGGTTCCCACGTGCGGGATGCCGAGCCGGTCGAGGCAGGCATTCGATGACATGATCGCCTCGGCGCCGTAATTCTGGTTGTTCGCGTTGCCGACGCAGTGGAACCCGCCCAGCACCAATGCCCGCCCGGTTCCGGTCGGTGCGTAAAAACCCTCATACCCGGAAATCTCGTCAGGCATCATGGTGCGCGCCACCGGCGGATCGTACAGGCAGCACTCGAGATTGCCGAATACCACATCCGCCTGCTTCAGAGTGTCGACGACCCGCCGGAACGGGACCGCGGCATCCTCGACGCCCATCAGGTTGACGTCCCCGGTCAAGAATACGGTCGAGCGCATGCTTCCTTCTCCACTGCCTTCCGGTTATTCGGCCGTTATGCCGGCCTGCTTGATGACCTTCGCCCACTTCGCGACTTCGCTGCGCAGGAACGCCGCGAACTCTTCCGGGGTGCTCGGGAAGATTTCGCCGCCCTCGGCCAGCAGCAGCCTCCGGACCTCGGGCCCCTTGACGATGGTCAGCAGCTCCCGGTTGAGCCTTGCTATGACGTCGCGCGGGGTCTTCGCCGGCGCCAGCATGCCGTGGAAAGACACGACCTCGTATCCGGGCAGGCCCGATTCCGCGACGGTCGGCACGCCGGGCAGCATGGGCGTGCGCTTCAGCCCGCTCGTCGCCAGCGCCTTGATCTTGCCCTCTTTCATGAACTGGGTGGCGGACGCCGTCGAGGTCGCCATGTAGGTGATGCGGCCGCCGAGCAGGTCGACCATGGCCGGCGACGCGCCCTTGTACGGAATGTGGGTGATGTTGACGCCCGCCGCCTGGTTGAACAGCTCGCCGTTGATATGGCCGGTGCTGCCGATGCCGGCGGTGCCGTAGGTTAGCTTGCCCGGGTTCGCCTTCGCGGCGGCGATGAGATTTCCGATCGTCGCGATCGGCGAGCCCGCGTTGACCACCATGACCTGGGGCGACTTCATCAGCAGCGTGATCGGCGC
>JBKKAI010000302.1:0-6433 GCA_046714815.1 Terriglobia bacterium
GGGGGGCGGGGGCCGGCGGGGCCCGGCGCTTGGTTCTGAACAGGGCGGACAGGGACCAAGATCGCTACCAGACGTAGCGGAGCGAGACGTAGATGCGGCGGCGGCCGCCGTCGGTGCCCCACTGGTAGCCGAAGCCCTCCGGGTTGTTGGCGCTCGATTCCGGAATGCCGAAATTTCGGCTGTTGGTGAGGTTGAACATGTCGGCGCGGAACTGGAGGCGGTGACTCTCAGCGAGGCGCAGGTTTTTGACCACGCTGAAGTCCACGTGGGAGATGCCGTCGCTGCGCAGAACGTTGCGGCCGGCGAGGCCGACGCGCTGCGAGCCGTCGCGCGGCAGCGTGGCAAACAGCGCCGCGCCACCGCGCCGGATCAACTCCTCCACTTTCATGCTGGACAAGTCGAGCGTGGTATTCAGATTGGGCCGAATGGCGTTGCCCACCGCGCTGGAAATGCCGTCCAGCGCCCTGGCGGGGTCCGAACCGTTCAGCGGGGTGAAGGGCGAGCCGCCTTGCAGCGTGATAAACGAACCGATTTGCCAGCCGCCCAGCAGGTGATTCACCAGCCGCCGCGGCATGGCGCCGCTTTCGGCGATCGGCGCCGGCAGCTCCCAGACAAAGTTGGAGACGAAGCGGTGCGGGCGGTCATAGGTGGAGCGGCCGCGGTCGGCGCGCCGGTTGAAGGAATCCTGCGGCACCGCCACCTCGCCGCGCGTCGAGGGGTTGAATATCTCCGAGGCGTCATCAATGAACGCGCTCCAGGTGTAGTGGGCGCCGGCGCTGAAGCCGCGCGTCAGCCGGCGGTCCACGCTGAGCTGCATCGAATGATAGATGGACGACGCGGAGTTGGCGCGGATGCGCAGCACCCCGGAAGTGGCGTCCAGGCGGGGGCAGCCGGAGACCGGGATCGGCGAGCAGATGCTGCGCGGGTTGCCGTCCAGCGTTTGGAACAGCGCGGTGCCCTTGGTGGCGATGTAGCCGGCGCGGAAGATGGTGTTGGCGGTCACCTGGCGCTGGATTTCCAGCGAAAACTGCTCGGCTACCGGCGAGCGGAAGTCCTTGCCGACAATGGTGCGGGTGAACTGGCGCTTGAGCTGGGCCGGATCGCTGAGGTCCGGCTGCATGGTGGGCAGGACGGCGAAAGCGTTGCGCAGGTTACTGCTGCCCAGGGCTCCGACAAAAGGATAGGCGCTGGCGACATTGAGCGCGATGTTGAGGAACGCGTAATCATTGGAGCGCGCGTAGCCGCCACGCACCACCAGCTTGTCGTTGCCCAGCAGACGCGCGAGCAGGCCGTTCCGGCGGCCCGGCGCGAAAGCTCCGGGTGGCCGGACGCGCGGGATCCCACTGAAGCCGAAGCGCGGCTGGAAGTTGTTGGTGTCGCGGCGCGGGCGCGGATCGAGCCGCAGCGCCTCGTGCCCGCCGTTCAGCCGCACGATCCGGTCGTTGATGGGGAACATGCTGGCCAGCGCATTGCCCGGCGTCTCGTAGCGGAGGCCGTAGCTGAGCGACAAGCCCGGCCGCACCGACCAGGTGTCCTGCGCGTACAGGAAATGGTCGTGCCACTGGTAGTACTGCGTCGCCTCGCCGCCGGGCAGGGGAAGGTTAATGCTGGCGGCCTCGGCGAAATCGTCCACGAACGTCTGCAGATCGGCATAACGCAGCAGCCCGCGGATGGTGGGGAAGAAGAAGCTCTTCACCTGGACCCGCCGCAGGTCGGCGCCGAACTTCAAGGCATGGGCGCCGCTCGTCCACGAGAAGCTTTCCTGGACCTGGTAGGTGTTGTTGGTGCGCAACTGCGGCAGGTTCACGGCCAGGCCCAAAGCCGTGCGGCTGGGCCCCGCGTTGAAACCGCGCAGCCCCAGGGCGGTGATCTCGATCGAGGGAATGGTTTCGGAGGCCGGGTCGGAGCTGGTGACGGCCACGCCGAGCCGCTGCCACGAAAGGCGCAATTCGTTCAGCGCGCGCGGCGTCAAGCTGCTGGTGAGCCACACGGTGAGCGCCTGTGTGCGCCCCAGGCTGTCGGTGGTAAGGCCGGAGGGCGTACCCTGGCCGTCGCCGGCCGCGATGCCGTCATCGAACAGGTAGCGTCCGCCGAGCGAGTGCTTCCCCAACTGCTGGTCTACGCGCCCCGAGCTTTGCCAGTCGTCGTAAGTGGAAGCGACGATGTTGGTGAGCGAGCCGAGCGGGATCGGGACATCGCGGCCGTTGACGTTGAGCGGCGCGCTGCTTCCGAGCGGCGCCTGGGCCGCTGGGAGAAACTTTAGCAGCGCCTGCACCTGCGGCCGTTCGCCCGAGACCTGGCGCAGCAACTGGCGTCCCTCTTCGGTGGGAACGCCGCGAATGGTGACGCCGGACCCCTGCTGCCGGCGGGTCCAGCGCTGCAGCGACCCGAAAAAGAACGTGTGGTCCTTGCGGATCGGACCTCCCAGCGTCCCGCCGAACTGGTGCTCGTTGATGAACGGCGCGCTCTTGAAATTCACAAGGTCCAGGTTGCTGCGGGAGTTCAGCGCATTGCTGTTGTAGAACCACAGCGCCGAGCCGTGGAAGCTGTTGGCGCCGCTGCGGGTGATGACGTTGACCACCGAGCCGGCCGACCGGCCGTACTCGGCCAGAAACTGGTTGGTGATGAGGCGCACCTCCTGCACCATGTCCGGGTTGTTCAGCGCCTGCTGGCGGCCGGTGACGGTGGGATCGTTCGAGTCCTGCCCGTCCACCATGAAGTTGTTGCCGCGGGTACGCATGCCGTTCGCCGAGAAATCCACGCCGCTGGCGAAACTTTGGTTGCCGGTGTTGAGCTGCGTTACGCCGGGCGCCGAGAGTACCGTGGAAAAGACGTCGCGGAAGCCGCCGCCGGCGCCGAACTGCCCGCCGAGCGGCAAGTCGCCCATGTGCCGCCCATCGAAGCGCACGCCGACCTCGGCGGTAGTGGTGTTCAGCATGGCCGCGTCTTCGCTGACCACCACGGTTTCGAGCACGGTCGCGGGACTCAGCTCGGGCTCGACGACCGCCACCTGGTTGAGGGCCAGGTGAATCGCGCCCTGCACGAACCGCGCGAAGCCGGGGTGGCGCACCGATACTTCGTAGCGGCCCAGCGCCAGGCCGGGAAAGTGGAAGCGCCCTTCGGCGTCGGCGGCGGCCGAGCGCGCGGCGTTGGTATCGAGACTGCGTACGGTGACGGTGGCGCCCGGGACCGCGGCGCGGCTCTGGTCGAGCACCGTGCCGGTGATCGCGCCGGTGGCCTGGCCGAAAACGGCTATCGCGCCGGTCCCCAATACCAGCGACAAACACAACAGTCGTCCGAGCATCCTCGATGCATCCTACGGAACTCGATTGGCGACTTGACCGGCTTACAACTTCGCTCGTTGCTTGAGGGGGATTATAACTCGATCCCAACCGTTCCAAAAAAAAGCTCCGGGCCCAAAGGCCCGGAGCATGTAGCACAGACTTTCCAGTCTGTGCGGGTCTTTCACGCAGCCCTTAGAAGAAGTACTTCAGGGACACGAAGATGCGGCGGTTGCCGCCGTCGGTGCCCCACTGGTTGGCAAAGTTGTTGCTGTTCACACGTGCTTCGGGGATGCCGAAGTTGCGCGTGTTCGTCATGTTGAAGAAGTCGGCGCGGAGTTGCAGGGCGTGTCCCTCGGTGATCCGCGTGCTCTTCATAAGGCTGAAGTCAATGTTGGAGATACCGTCGCTGCGCAGGATGTTGCGGCCGGCGTCGCCCAGGCGCTGTCCCGGGATGCAGGTATTGGCGCCGGTGACGCGGGCGCAACCGGGCAAAGTGCTGAAGTGCGCGTTGCCGGCGGCGGTGACCGCTCCGCGCGAGCGGAAGATTTCCTCGACGGTCATGCGGGACAGGTCCTGCGAGCTGGCCAGGTTCGGCCGGATCGAGTTACCCACCAGTCCATCAATGCCACCGAGGGCCACGGCCGGGTCGGCGCCGTTCAGAGCCGTGAACGGCGAGCCGCCCTGGAGGGTGATAAACGCGCCGATCTGCCAGCCGCCGAAAACGCGGCCCGCCGGGCCGCTCTGCGAACGAAGGAACGGCAGCTCCCAGACAAAGTTGGTTGCAAAGCGATGCGGCCGGTCGAATGTGGATCGTGCGCGGTCGGAGCGGCGGTTGAAGGAGTCCTGCGAAACGGCGACTTCGGCCGACGAGGGGTTGAAGATCTCGGAAGCCTCGTCAATGAAGGCGCTCCAGGTGTAATGCGCTCCAATACTCAGGCCGCGCGAGTAGCGCTTGTCGGCGCTGACCTGCAGCGAGTGGTAAATGGAGGAGGCGGCATTGGCGCGCAGGCGAATGACGCCGGCCGCGGGATCCACGCGCGGGCAGCCCTGTGGAGTGCCGGCAGCGTTGGTCGGAATGGGCGAGCAGCGCGTGCGCGGGTTCCCGTCAATGGTCTGAAACAGCGCGGTGCCTTTGGTCCCGACATAGCCGACGCGCAACACGGTGTCGGCCTTGAACTGACGCTGCATCTCGAAGGAGAACTGCTCGGCCACCGGCGAGCGGAAGTCCTCGGCCACCACGGTGCGGGTCAGCATGTTCAGGGCCGCGGGATTCCTCAAGTCCGGCTGCTGTTGCGCCATGGCCGTAAAGGCACTGGCCAGGTTGCTGTTGTTGATCGCGGCCACGAACGGATACGAGCTGGCGACGTTGAGCGCGATATTAATGAACGCGTAGTCGTTCGTGCGCGAGTATCCGCCTCGCAGCACCATGCTGTCGCCGCCGGTCAGCCGTCCGAGCAATCCGTCCTTGCGGGTGTGCGGGTTCCTACTGAAGCCGAGGCGCGGCTGCCAGTTGTTGGTGTCGCGCTCCGGCCGCGGCCGCAGGTTGAACACCGAATTGCCGCCGTTGACCTGCACGATCCGGTCGTTCGACGGGTAGAGACTGGCCAGCGCGTTGCCTGGCGTCTCGTAGCGAAGGCCGTAGTTCAGCGTGAATCCCCGCGTGACATTCCAGCTATCCTGGGCGAAGAAGAAGTAGTCGTCCCACTCGTAGTACTGGATGGCGTCACCGCCGGGCAGCGGCTTGTTGATGTTGGCCGCTTCGGCGATATCATCCACGAAGGTCTGCAGCGTGGGATAGCGCAGCAGCCCGCGGATGGTGGGAAAGAAGAAGGTCTTCACCTGGATGCGGCGCAGGTCCATACCAAACTTCATCTGGTGTGAGCCGCGCGTCCAAGAAATCGTGTCCTGGATCTGGTAGGTGTTGTTAAAGCGGAATTGCGGCAGGTTCACCGCCAGGCCGATCGCTGTTCGGCTGACCCCCGCGTTGAAACCGGTCAGACCGAGCTGGCTGATCTCGAGTGACGGGATGGATTCCGAAGCAGGGTCGGCCGCGGTGGTCGTCGTCCCCAACCTTTGCCAGGATACGCGGAACTCGTTCAGCGTGCGGGGTGTGAGGTTGCTTGAAAACCAGACTCCCAGCGCCTGCTGGCGGCTGGGCACGACGGTGGTCAGTCCCGGAGGCGTTGCCTGGCCGCTGCCGCTGTCCAACTGGTCGTTGAATAGGAAGCGGCCGCCCAGAGAATGCCGCGTCCACTGGTGATCAATCCGGCCCGACCACTGCCAGTTATCAAACTCGGAGCTGGTGGAATTGGTCAGCGAGCCCACCGGAATCTGCACCGACTGGCCGCCGACGGTCAGAGGTACCGGAGTGCAGCAGGGAATCTGAGCCGCGGGCAGGAATTTCAACAGTGCCTGAACCTGCGGCCGGCTACCAGCTAATTGCTGGATCAACTGCCGTCCGGCCTCGGTCGGGACACCGAGAATCGTGGTGCCGGAGCCGAGCTGGCGCCGCGTCCAGCGCTGGATCGAGCCGAAGCCGAAGGTGTGGTCTTTCCAGAACGGTCCGCCGAATGTTCCGCCGAGCTGGTGCTCGTTAATGAACGGCGCCTCCTTGAAGCCGGCCGCCTTGTTCAGATTGCTGAGCGAGTTCAGCGCGTTGCTGTTGTAGAACCAGAATGCCGATCCGTGGATGTTGTTCGTTCCCGCCTTGGTGATCACGTTCACAACCGAACCCGCCGAGCGCCCGTATTCAGGCAGGAACTGGTTGGTGATTAGTCGAACTTCCTGGACCATGTCCGGGTTGTTCATCACTTGCTGCCGGCCGGTGACGCTCGGGTCATTCGAGTCCTGGCCGTCAATCATGAAATTGTTGCCGCGTGAGCGCATGCCGTTCACCGAGAAGTTCGTTCCCTGAGTGAACACGGAGTTGCCACTGTTCAACTGGCTGACTCCCGGCGCCGAAAGAACCGCGGCGAAGACATCACGGAAGCCGCCGCCGTTCGCAAACTGGCCGCTGATGGGCAGGTCAGCCAAACGCTTTTCATCGAAGCGCACGCCGACTTCGGCGCTGCTCGTATGCAGCAGCGGCGCGTCCTCGGTTACTGTGACGGTTTCGGTGACACCCGACGGACGCAACTCGGGGTTGATCA
>JBKKAI010000303.1:0-5069 GCA_046714815.1 Terriglobia bacterium
GGCAGTCCGACAAGCCGGTGCGCGCCGCGACGGCGCCGAAGCCGCTGGCGATTACCGCCGCGCCGGCGGAGATGCAGTCGGAACGGCGCACGTTCGAAGTCACCGGAACTCTGCAGCCCTACGAAGCGGTGGTGGTCAGCTCCGAGGTGGATGGCACCGTCGCGAAAATCCACGCCGACCTCGGCGACCGGGTCAAGCAGGGCCAGCCGCTGGCGGAGATTGACCGCGCCGAATTTCAGATCCAGGTGAACCAGGCGGCTGCCTCGCTGCAACAGGCGATGGCGCGGCTGGGGCTGAAGCCGGGAGAAGACCCGCAGGCCATCAAGGAAGAGCAGACCAGCGAAGTGCTGCGGGCCAAGGCCGCGCTCGACGAGGCGCAGGCGCAGGACCGGCGGATGCGCAACCTGTTCCAGTTGCAGATCGGGACGCAGCAGGCGGTGGACCACGCCGACGCCGCCTACAAGACGGCGCAGGCCAATTACCGCGCTTCGATTGACCAGGTGCGCACGCTGAAGGCGGAGATCGAACGGGGCCGCGCCGCGCTCGAGCTGGCCCGCAAGAAGCTGAACGACACCACTCTGCGCGCGCCCTTTTCCGGCTCCGTGCAGGAGCGGCACATCTCGCCGGGCCAGTACGTGAAGGTGCAGGCCCCGGCCTTCTCGATCGTGCAGACCCACCCGCTGCGCCTCCGCGCCGAGGTGGCCGAGCGCTTCGCCCGCTCGATCCGCGAGAACCAGCAGGTGAAGGTGGCCGTGGAAGGGCTGGCGCAGCCGTTCAGCGCGCGCATCTCGCGCGTCAGCCCCGCCATGACGCAGCAGTCGCGAACGCTTCTGGTGGAGGCGCTGGTGGACAACGCCCAGCAACTGCTGCGGCCCGGCGTGTTCGCCCGCGCCTCGATTGTCTCCGACCAGACCGAGAACGTGCTGCTGGTCCCGGCCGCCGCCGTGGTCAACTACTACGGCATCAACAAGGTCTACGCCATCAATGGCGGCAAAGTCCAGGAGCGCACCGTGACGCTCGGCGACCGCTTCGGCGAGAATTTCGAGATCATCAGCGGGCTCCAGCCGCGGGAGCTGGTGGCCACCTCCAGCCTGGAGAAGCTGACCCTGGGAGTGACGGTCGAAGTCAGTCCAAAGTCTAAAGTCCCCGCCGCGGCGGGTCCAAAGTCCGGCGGCTGAGCCGTTCATGCGATTAGCCGAAATCTGCGTCAAGCATCCCGTGTTCGCCACCATGCTCACCGGCTGCCTGCTGGTGCTGGGCATCCTCTCCTTCAGCGGCCTGGGCGTGGACCTCTACCCCAAGGTGGACTTCCCGATGGTCAGCGTGACCACCATGCTCCGCGGCGCGGGGCCGGAGGAGGTGGAGACCACCGTCACCAAGCCCATCGAAGAGGCGGTCAATACCATCAGCGGAATTGACGAGCTGCGCTCGCAGACCATCGAGGGCGTCTCGCGGGTCACGGTGATGTTCACCCTGGAGCGGCCGGTGGACGTGGCGGCGCAGGACGTGCGCGACCGCGTGTCGGCGATCATGGGGATGCTGCCGCCCGAGATCGAGCCGCCGATCATCGAGAGGATGGACCCCGATGCGGCCCCGGTGATGTCGGTGACGCTGTCGTCGGCCACGCGCAGCCTGCGCGAGATCACCGAGGTGGCCGACAAGCAGATCAAGCAGCGCCTGGAGACGGTGAACGGGATTGGGCAGGTGATCATCGCCGGCGGGCGCCGCCGCGAGATCCACGTGAACCTCGACGGCGCGAAGCTGAGCTCCTACGGCATCACCGTGGACCAGGTGCGCGACGCGCTGCAGCGCGAGAACGTCGAAATCCCCGGCGGCAAGATCGAGCAGGGCAAGTCGGAGCTGTCGCTGCGGGTGATGGGGCGGGTGGACGTGCCGCGCGAGTTCGGCGACATCATTGTGGCGCGGCAGGGCAACGCGCTGCTGCGCATCTCCGACCTGGGCAGCGTCGAGGACGGCTACGAGGAACCGGTGCGCAGCCTGTCGCGGCTGGACGGCCGCGACGCCGTCACGCTGCTGATCCGCAAGCAGTCCGGCACCAACACCGTCAAGATCATCGCCCTCTGCAAGCAGCACCTGGAGCGCCTCAAGGCGGCGCTGCCCGCCGACCTGCAACTGCAGATCATCCGCGACCAGTCCATTTTCATCAACGCATCGGTGCGCGCCATCGAGGAGCACGTGATCCTCGGCGGCATCCTGGCCAGCCTGGTGGTGCTGCTGTTCATGCGCAACCTGCGCTCCACGCTGATCGCCGCCGTCGCCGTGCCCACTTCGGTGATCTCCACCTTCTTCCTGATGCGGGTGATGGACTTCACCATCAACAGTTGGACCATGCTGGCGCTGATGCTTTCGGTGGGCATCGTGATTGACGACGCCATTGTTGTGCTCGAAAACATCTTCCGCTACATCGAGGAAAAGGGCTACGCGCCCATCCCCGCCGCCATCGAGGCCACCAAAGAGATCGCGCTGGCGGTGGTGGCCACCACGCTGTCGCTGGTGGTGATTTTCGTCCCCATCGCCTTCATGACCGGCATCACCGGCCGCTTCATGCACAGCTTCGGCATCACCATGGCGTTCTCGATCCTGGTGTCCATGTTCATCCGCTGCACGCTGACGCCGATGCGGAGCTCGCGAGTCCTCAAGCCGATGGCCCGCCGGATCGCGGCCGAGCCGGCCGCCGCCGAGCCGGGGACGGTGGATCCCGCCAACCCCGAGGCCGGCGCGCGCCACGCCGGCGGCCGCCGTCTTTCCAAGGATACCGGCTTCTACGCCTGGATTGACCGCCACTACACGCGGATGCTGGGCTGGTCGCTGGCGCACCGCTGGGCCCTGGTGGCCGTCGCCGTAGTGCTGTTCCTGTCCATGTTCCCGATCTATCAGACCATCGGCAAGGAATACTTCCCCCGCGACGACCAGGATGAGTTCGCCATCACCATCAAGACCGCGGAAGGCACGTCGATCGAAGGCACCGACGAAGTCCTGCGGAAGATGGAAGCCGAGATCTGGAAGCAGCGCGGCATCCGGCACGTGCTGACCTCGATCAACTCGTCGCGCCGCGGCACCGTCACCGACGCCGATATCTACGTGCGGCTCATCCCGCTCTCCGAGCGCACCTTCAACTGGCTGAACCCGGCGCACGTCTACCGCTACCTGACGATGGAGCACCCCGAGCGCAAGTACTTCACGCAGTTCGAGGTGATGGCCGACACGCGGCGCGCGCTGCGGCAGTTCCCCGGCGTGCGGGCCGGCGTCTCGACCATCAGCGGCTTTTCCAGCGGCGGACGCGGCTCGGGCGAGATCGAGTTCAACCTGCGCGGGCCGGACCTCGAGCAGTTGGCCACGATCGCCTCCGGCGCGATGGAAGTGATGAAGAAGGCGCCGGGCCTCATTGACGTGGACAGCAGCCTGAACCTGGGCTATCCGGAGTTGCGCGTTCGCGTGGACCGCGACCGAGCCGCCGACCTCGGCGTCCGCGTCGGCGACGTGGCCTCGGCGCTGCGCACCCAGGTGAGCGGCGAGGAGCGCATCACCCGCTTCAAGGACCTCGACGACCAGTACGAGGTGCGCCTGCGCGTGCTGGCCCAGAACCGCCGCGACGCCGAATCCGTCTCCCAACTCATGATCCCGTCGTCCAAGCTCGGCCAGGTGCGCCTGGAGAGCGTGGCGGCCATCCATCGCGGCCTCGGCCCGGCGACGATTGACCGCTTCAACCGCGCGCGCCAGATCACCGTCTCCTGCAACCTCGAGACCGGCAAGTCCATGGAAGAGGGCATCCGCGACGTCCGCAACGCGATTGACTCGATGGGGATGCCGGCCGGCTACGACTATCGCATCGCCGGGCGCGCCCGCCGCATGGAAGAGACCATCGTCGCGTTCGGCATGGCGTTCCTGCTCTCGATGGTGTTCATGTACATGATTCTGGCCTCGCAGTTCGACAGCTTTATCCACCCCATCACCATCATGTCCGCCATCCCGATCTGCATCCCCTTCGCGATGCTTTCGCTGATGGCCACCGGGCGGACTTTGAACATGCGCAGCGCGCTCGGCATCCTGCTGCTGTTCGGCATCGTCAAGAAGAACGGGATTTTGCAGGTGGACTTCACCAACGTGCTGCGCCGGCAGGGGTATGAGCGCGACGAGGCGATCATGGAAGCCAACCGCGCGCGCCTGCGGCCCATCCTGATGACCACCATCTCGATCATCGCCGGGCTGATTCCGGCGGCGCTGAGCAAAGGCCCCGGCTCGGCGCAGAACACCGCCATCGCCATTTCGGTGATCGGCGGCCAGACCTTCTGCCTGCTGCTGACGCTGTTGTTGACGCCGGTGCTCTACTCCCTTTTCGACGACCTGGAGCGGCTGCGCCTGCCGGCCGCGGCCGGTTCGCCCGCCGGCCCTGCCGGCGCCGGTTTCTGGCGCCGCCTCGTCACCCGCACTTCATCCTTCCTCTCACTGCTGAAGTAGCCGATGCCGGCGCCACTCCGGGATCCGCCGGTCGTGACCGGCTACTGGATGGAAGGTGTCCCGGGCGACAGGCGCGACTCAAGGCCCAGATAGAGGCAGAGCCCGAGGTCAATGGCCTCCATCTCGGCGGGTGTGATCTTTCCGAAGATCTGACGAATCCGTTTCTTGTCAACAGAACGAAGCTGGTCCACCAGAGCAAACGAAGCCATGCGCAGGCCACTCCGGCCCGGCGTCAGGAGAGGATATAAGGCGCCCTCACCGGAGGTCCCGGTAATCGGAACGATGCACAAGAGGGGAAATCGCTGATCCGCGGTTACGTCGGGATCGCTTACGACAACACTTGGCCGCAGACCCCGCTGTTCGTGTCCGTGGGTGGGATTCAGGTCAACCAGAACGATGGTTCCCCGCGCGACCCTCATTTCGCAACCCCGATCCACCCCCGGCCGGGCGTCCATCGCACGCGCTTGCCGGCTTTTGGATCCAACAGATCGGACAGATCTTCGTCGGGCAAGCTGGCTGCCCATACTTCCAGGCCCCGCTCCGCCATTTCGATGCTTTCGCGGTGTGGACCACGGAGAGAACAATGGAGG